>NZ_LZJX01000108.1:0-150721 GCF_001667595.1 Mycobacterium sp. E2989
CAGCGAATGGCTGGCCCGCATCATCTGGTCGTTCTCGACCGTCAACGAGGCTCAGACGTTCGACATGTCCAAGCCGGATACTGTCCGGCGCTACGTGGAAACGTTCGCGATCAACGGGCTTCGCTGAAGAACGGGCCAGCGCCGCTCAACTGAACAATAGATGTACTATTGTTCTCCAACGTCGGATGGCTTTCGACACGTGGATTCTCGATCGGTGGTCAGCGCATGGGCGAACGGACATTGGCCGGCAAGCGGGTGGTGGTTGTGGGCGCATCGGCCGGGATCGGGCGGGCATTCGCCGTCCGTGCCGGCAAGGAGGGCGCCGACCTGCTTATCGCGGCGCGCCGACGAGACCGTCTCGACGAGGTCGCCGCCGCCGCCGGCTGCGGCGCGGCCATCAGCGCGGATGTGCGTAACGCTGACGACTGCGCGCGGCTCGCCGATATGGCCCGCGAGAGCCTTGGCGAAATCGACCTGCTGTTCATCTCGGTGGGGTACGCGCCGTTGAGAATGTTCGCCGACACCTCTGTCGACGATTGGATGGAGGTGATGCAGACCAACGTCGTCGGTGTGCATCAGGTCATCAAGTGCTGCCTGCCGGTGCTCGCGCCCGCCGCGATCGTCGGCGCCCTCTCCTCCGAAACCGTCGGCCAGCCGCGGACCGCGCTGGGCGCCTATTCGTCCAGCAAAGCCGCGCTGTCAGAAAGCCTGAATGCCTGGCGCACTGAGCATCCCCGCTTTCGCTACTGCTGTGTGACCGTGGGCGGCACCGTTCCGACGGAGTTCACCGCGGCGTTCGACCCCGAATTGCTGGGCGTGGTCGTAGAGGATTGGGTGGCGCGCGGCCTCTTGCAGGAGACATTGATGTCGCCCGACGACGTCGCCGACATGCTGGCGGGAACATTCGCCAGCGCATTGAACTTTCCCGCCGTCGGCCTCGAGCAGCTGGTAATTCGTCCACCGTCGTCGCCGCGGCGCACGGTGACGGGATGAGGCCGGCGACGAGAGGGTAGTGATGTCAACGCAAGTCGAATCGGCGTGGCCCGATTACCCCGATTACCGGATCGAGGCGACCCCGTGTCCATACCGGGGCCAGGTGTGGTTCGGTGATGTGCTCGTTGCCCAGAGCGACCGGTGCCTCGTGGTGACCGAGACCGACCACGAGGACCGCTTGTACTTTCCCGAATCCGACGTGCGGTGGGAGCTGCTCCGCCCGTCGGACCACAGCACCGTCTGCCCGTTCAAGGGCCGGGCAAGTTACTGGAGCCTTGACGGGGCGGATTCCGGTGTCGAGAACGTCGTGTGGGCCTACCCCACTCCGTTGCCTGAGGTCTCGGCGATCGCGGGCCACGTCAGTTTCTACGACGACGCGCTGCGTGTGGTCATCGTCGAAGACTGGCCAGACGGCTCGAAGGTCCCTGTGCGATTCCCGCTGTGGGGAGACGCCGACGAGCTGTGCAGAATCATCGATGTTCAGCAGGTGTCCGAAAGCGGGTTCATCGGACCAGCTCATGGGCCGACGCGTCGAAATGTGGTCGAGGGCGGTCAGCTGCTCGGTGAGGCGATCGTCGCCGCATCGAAAGCACTTCCCGGGCAACGAGTCACGTCGGTATCGATGATCTTCATCAAAGCGGCCTCGTTCGACGCGCCCGTCGACCTTTCCGTCGACATGCTTCGCCGAGGGAGGTCGTTCTCGTCGGCCGAAATCCGCATCAGCCAGCTGGGCGTGTTGCGCAGCGCAGGCATCGTGCTTGCGGACTCCGGGGCCGAAGACGTCATGCGCGACTCCGAGCCGATGCCGCAGGTTCCGGGACCCGAGTCGGCGGTGTCGTTCCAGGGCTTCGGGATGACCGGACGCGAGATTCGGGTGGTCGATGGAGCTTACGATCCGGATCCCGATCGGGTAGGCCCGCCGATCATCAACGCGTGGGTGCGATTCCGGGATGGGCCGCCGAATGCCCAACTGAACGCCGCGTTGCTGGCCCAGTCGACGACGCATTGGACCATCGCCGCAGGCATGTTGCCGCACCCGGGCTTGGGTGAGGCGCGCGCGCATGCCACCCTGTCGACCGGAATCATGAAGGCCACCATCGCGTTTCACGACGACGTCGATGTCACGGACTGGCTGCTGTACACCAACCACGCCATCTGGTCGGGACGCGGGCTTGTGCAGGGCGACGGCCGGGTGTTCGCCCGAGATGGACGGCTCGCCGCGTCATACACGATCGAGGCGATGGTGCGAGAGTTCGCGACCGAGCCCGCGGCGATGGGTCGCGACAGCCGCACGGCTATGTGATGGGCATGCGGCGTGGCCGCGTCAGCGCAGGCCGTTGATCGCGAATTTCTCGACGTAGCGGCGGACCGTGGCCGGCTTGGTCATATCGAAGGTCAGACCTTGATTGACAGTCGAAAAAGAATAGATGATTCTCGCCAGCCATTCGCTGCCGGCGGTCACGTCGACCCCGGCGCCGACCTCGCCGCGTTTCTGGGCGTCGCGCACGTAGGGTTCGAGGAACTTTGTGGTTCGGCGGACGGCAGCGTCGCCGTCGGCGACCATGTGGCGCATCAGCTCGGCGTCGTCGGCCATCAGCCGGTTGCGAGTCCGGTGGTCGAGCAGAATTTTTGCGTGGGTCTCGGCCATCGCGCCCAGTTGTTCGGCGAGCGTCGATTTCTTGGCCATCGCCGCGGCGACTTCGCGGTAGAAGCCTTGTGCGCCATGCTCGATGGCGGCTTGGATGAGGACATCGCGATCGACGAAGTATCGATAGATGGTGCCTCGCGAGACCTTCGCCATGCGCGCCACGTCCTGCACACTCGTGCGCTGGATGCCCAGCTGAGCAAAGCATTCGTTTGCCGCGTCGAGGATCTGGTCACGGCGGTCGACCTCGGCGCCGACCGCCGATTCGCTGGTGACCGGATCAGTCAACATCTCACTCCTACCAGGCCGAGGGCAGTGGTTTCAGCAGTTCATGCTACGCGAGGTGCGCCGTTGCGCTCGGGAACCGCACCGGCCTGCTAGTACGGCCGTGTCCCTGCGTGTGCCCGTCCAGCCGCATGAGTGCACGCCCACTAGGCAGCGGCGGCGGCCGTCTGCAATTATTGGATGATTGAACGGTTAGTGTTCTATTGTTACATCGCAGCAAGGAGTGGTCTTGTCTCGTCTGGAGGACAGATACGCGCTGGTTACCGGCGGGGCTCAGGGGTTGGGAGGGGCCATCGCCGAGGAGTTGGCCAGCCTGGGCGCTCACGTTTCGATCGTCGATCTGAACGGGGAGAAGGGCCTCGAGCGCGTCGAGCGCATACGTGGCAATTCCGGGCGGGCCGCCTTCATCAGGGCCAACGTCGCCCACCGCGATGCCATTGAAGCCGCCGTCCAGGAGGCGGCGGAAACCGGGGGCGGCCGCATCGACGTCTTGGTCAACGCGGCGCAGTTCTTCGCGATGCCAAAGGCTCTGGAATTGGTCACCGACAAGGATTGGGAGCTGTCCGAGGCCACGGGGCCCAAGGCGACATTCCGGTTCATGCAACTCTGCTTTCCGTTCCTCCGCGAGTCGGGGCGGGCGTCGGTGATCAACTTCGTGTCGGGCTCCGCACTCGCCGGCATCGCCTACACCGCCCCCTACTCGGCGGCGAAGGGCGCGGTGGCGGCGCTGACCAAGGTGGCCGCCAACGAGTGGGCTCGCCATCGCATCCGCGTCAACGCGGTCTGCCCGTTCGCCCTCACGGAGGCCCAGGAGAAATTGATCGGCACCGAGTGGGACAACTACACGCGGACCGCCGCGGCCTCACCCATGAAGCGCGGCGCCAGCCCCGTGGAGATCGCGCCCGCCGTGGCCTTCCTGGCGGGGGACGGCGCGGCATTCGTGACCGGCACGGTGCTCCACGTCGATGGGGGCATGACCGAACTGTCGACGGTGGATTACTCGCAATCGCCGGGAGTGTTTGGCTAGCAGTCGAATCGCCCACAACGCATGACTCTCATGCCAGACGCACATCGGCCGGTTCCGGCGCTGACCGCCCTGAATCGGCCCTTCTTCACCGCCGGCGCCGACGGGGTGCTGCGCATGCAACGTTGCACCAACTGCGGGCGGCTGTGTCACCCGCCCGCGCTGCGATGCCCCGTTGACCGCGCGTCCATCGAGTATGTCGACCTCAGCGGCCGCGGGTTCGTCGAATCCTGGACGGTAAATCGCCACCAATGGTTTCCGGGTTTCACGCCGCCCTACCTGATCGCATTCGTCACTCCGGTCGAGGACAGGCAGGCCCGCCTGTTGACCAACCTGGTGAACGTTCATCCCGACGAGGTCACCCCGGACATGCCCGTTCGGGTCGTGTTCGACCGATGCGTAGACGGCGAAGACGAGGTGTTCATTCCATTGTTCGAGCCGGAGCGCTGGTGAAGAGCGCGGTAACCGACCGGGCGATCATCAGCGGCATCGGTCAGTCGGCAATCGGCCGCCGGTTGGGGCGTGATCCGCTGGAGCTGACCGCCGAGGCGTGTCTGGCAGCGGTTGCCGACGCGGGTCTGTCGCTGGCCGACATCGACGGGCTCACAACCTATCCCGGGTCGTCGCAACCGGGCCTCGGGTTCTCCGGGGCGTCGCTGCGGGACATCCACGACGCGCTGGGAATTCAGCCGAACTGGGTCGCCGGGGGAGTCGAATACCCGGGGCAGCTGGGCGCGGTGGTGGACGCGATGATCGCCGTGGCCGGCGGGCTTGCCAATCATGTCTTGTGTTGGCGCAGCATCTGGGAAGGCACCGCTCAGGGCGCCGGCCGGCGCAAGGGTTACGGGTCGGGCGGCGGGCGTCCCGCCGGAATGCTGGGCTGGCAGATGCCATTTGGTGTGACGGCGGCCAACCTGGCCGCGCTCCAGATCCGCGCGCGGATGTTGCGATACGGCCTGACGCGAGAGCAGCTCGCATCGATAGCGATCACGCAGCGAGCCCACGCCGCGCGCAACCCCACGGCGATCTATCGCGAGCCGCTCGACCTGGACGCGTATTTGAGCGCGCGCATGGTGTCCGACCCGTTGTGCATGTTCGACTGCGACATCGCCTGTGACGGGGCGACCGCGTTCGTCGTCTCCCGCGCCGAGCACGTCGCCGCGCTGGATCACCCGGCCGTGGCCGTCGAGGCCCTCGACTGCGCCCACCACGACCGGTTCACCTGGGAGGGCGGGGAAGACATCACCCGCATCAGTTCGCGCTGGTCCACGATCTGGGAGCGCACCGATTTCACGATCGCCGATGTCGACGTGGCGTCCTTGTACGACGGGTTCAGCGTCTTCGTCCTCTGCTGGCTGGAGGACTTCGGCTTCTGCCCGGTCGGCGAATCCGGCGCGTGGGTCGCCGATCCGGGGCGCATCTCGCTGGGCGGGCACTTACCCATCAACACCGCCGGGGGGCAGCTATCCGGAGGACGTCTGCACGGCTTCGGGCATCTCCATGAGGCGTGCCTGCAGATCCGTGGCGAGGCCGCCGCGCGACAGGTCGACGGTGCGTCGCTCGCCGCGGTTGGGGTGGGGGCGGCCAACAGCGGCACCACCGCAATGCTGCTGCGGCGGGCGTGAGCATGCCGTCGTGCACAATGATCACGCGACTCCGAGGAGGATACCCGTGGCCGAAGATTCGAAGGTGGGCTTCATCGGGCTGGGCAATCTGGGCGCGCCGATGGCCAAGCGGTTGGTCGACTGGCCCGGTGGCCTGATCGTCTTCGACGTCCGGCCCGATGCCACAACGTCGTTCGCCGACGCCGGTGTGCAGGTGGCCGACGACGTGGCCGAGGTGGCCGTCGCCGACATCATCAGTGTGATGGTGCTCAACGACGAGCAGGTGCGCGACGTGGTGGCGCGGCTCGCCCCGCGGGCCAAGCGCGGGACCGTCATCGCGATCCACTCGACGATCGACCACCGGACCGCGGTCGAACTGGCCGCGGAGCTGGAGCCCAACGGCATTCACGTCATCGATGCACCGGTCAGCGGTGGCGTGGAAGCGGTCAAGACGGGTGATCTGGCTGTCATGGTGGGTGCCGAACGCCAGGTCTACGAGAGCGTCAAGCCGGCGTTCAAGCAGTGGGCGTCTATGGTGGTTCACGCCGGAGAACCCGGCACGGGGACCCGGATGAAGCTGGCGCGCAACATGTTGACTTTCACGTCTTTTGCGGCCGCCTGTGAAGCAATGAAGCTCGCCGAGCGGGCGGGTCTCGATGTGCAAGCCTTCAGTCGGGTCGTGCGCCACACCGATGCGCACAGCGGCGGCACCGGAGCGATGATGTTCCGCGACGACATGAGCAAGCCGCTCGCCCCGGACCACTTCCTCTACCAACCCTTCCTGCACACCAGGGAACTGGGAGAAAAGGATCTCGGCCTGGCGCTGGGGCTTGGCGGGGAAGTGGGAGTGGACCTGCCGCTGGCGCAGATCGCTCTGCGGAATCTTGCCGAGGGGCTGGGCGTTCCCCACGCCGCGACCGAATCTGGTTGATCGGGAAGCATCGCGGACATCCGCGTGCCCGACCGATGTGCCAACTGAAATAGGCTCTGAGCTGCGACAACTCTGGTGCCCCCGGCAGGATTCGAACCTGCGACACCGGCTTTAGGAGAGCCGTGCTCTATCCCCTGAGCTACGAGGGCGGACCGCCTGAGCTTACCGGGAGACCGTTGGTGCGACGGGTCAGCGCAGTTCCGCGATGACCTTCGCGAAGTTCTTGATGTGGTTGTCCTGCACGGTGACGGACGTGACCCCGTACTTCTCGCGGTAGAAGTTCAACCTGTCGGCCATCTCACGCGGCGTCCCGCTGAGCACCGAGGTCTGCTCGAGCAACTCCTCGTCGGATAGCCCCGGGGCGTATTGCCGGGTCATCCTCAGGTCGGGCATGGTCTCACCCTCGGCCGGCAGAGCGGTGATCGCCAGGTTCAACTCCAGCGAGTCGAATCGGTCGCCGGCGGCGCTGCGGACGAACTCGATGCGTTCGGTCAGCGGGTCGTCGGCCTCCTTCACCCGCGAACCCGTCAGCCCGATGATGTGGGCGTGCCGGGCGGCGATGGTCAGCACCCGGTCGCCATTGCCGGCGATGAGGATCGGCGTCTTCGGGTGATGTTCCTTCAGGTATTTCGTCATGTGCTTGAGGTAGTCGACCCGGGCGCCTGCGCTGGGGTAGGGGAGCTCGGCGGCATCGAACTCTTCCTTCACGTATCCGGTGCCGAGCCCGATCTCGAGGCGGCCGTCACTGAGCTTGTCCAGGTCGCCGAGGTCCCGGCTGAGCAGGGCCGGCTTGTAGAAGGCGGCGTTGAGCACATACATGCTGAGCTTGAGTCGCGTGGTGACCATGGCGGCCGCGGTCAGCGCGGCGATCGGGGAGGCCGCGCCCAAATGGTCCGGCACACAAAGAATGTCGAATCCGACGTCTTCGGCACGCTTCACCTTCTCGACGAATGCCTCGCGCGACTTGATGAAGCGCATGCTCATTCCGAAGCGAAAATCCTTGGCCACCAACAACTCCGTTCAACCAATGGGGACAATTACCAACTACGCGCCGCTTCGGCCAATCCGTGCACCAGGGCACTGGTGACCGGCGACAGGCCGTCGGACCCGGGCAGCGGGCTGCGCGGGCTGATCCCGCGCACCCGCGGGGAGAGCTCCAGCTGTGTCCCGCCGCCGCGCACGCGGTTAACCGGGTTGCCCGGATGCAGGCCCCGCAACTCCGGCGGGATGTCTTCGAGATCGGTGACCACCTGATAGCCGGTCAACTGGATGTGCCGGGCCAGGTGCGCGGCCAGTGCGCGGTTGCGGCCACCGGCCAGCAGTTGCGTGCTGCGCCCGATGCGGCCGTAGCCGTGCAGCGACACCGCGACGTCGACATGGTCGAGGAATTCGGCGAGCCGGGGCGATTCGGCCGGGTCGAACAACGCCGACGCCAGGTGGTGCGGGTAACGATCGGGGTGGCGCAGTACGTACACCGACGCTCCGGCGGCGTCGGCGGCGCGCTCGGCAATCACGTCGGTCATCTCTTCCAGCCCGCCGCCGTGGATGGCGAGAAAGCCGAACCGCGACCGCAATTGGCTGGACTCGGTCACTCCGGGTTCGGCCAGCAACGCCGAAAGCGATTGCGGCGCAGGCCCGGACGACGACACCCGGCGCGGCCAGCGGGAGGGATCCCAGCGCCGCAGGAAGTCGATCCAGCGTTGCGGCAACCCGTGCTGAACCGCGCCGTCGATGATCTTCGGCAGGTAACCCGGCCGCGGCGGACCCGGCGTCACCCGGTGGTCGATGTAGACCCAGGCCGGGGCTGGCCCGTCGTCGGTGTGCACGGTCAGCCGGTCGCGCCGGTAGCGCACCGGCACGCCCTCGGCGCTGTCCAGCGTCGCCAGGTCGCCGTCGGAGATCTGCCAGACCACGCCATGCACCTGATTGCCGGCGCACGGCTCGACCGTGGCCACACCCCGCTGGTTGATCAGCCAATCGTGATCGGACAACACCGCCGGCCGTGGATCGGCGGCGTCGGGACACCGCAGCGCCATCTGCCCGACGCACAGGTTCGACCCGTATGCGAAGTAGGCGTGCCGGCGGGCCGGCATTTAGCCGGTCACCGTCAGCCAGATGAGCACCATGTTAAGCAGACTAATCATCACGCCGACGCCCCAACCGATAACCGTCGTGACGGGGTGATTCGTGTCCTCACCCATCAGCTCGCGATCGCTGGTCAGCTTCACCAGCGGCAGCACCGCGAACGGTATGCCGAAGGACAGCACGACCTGGGACAGCACCAGCGCGCGGGTGGGGTCGAACCCGAACGCCAGGATCACCAGGGCGGGGCACACCGTGACCAAGCGGCGCACGAGCATCGGAATCTTGCGGTGCAGCAACCCCTGCATGATCATGGCGCCGGCGTAGGCGCCCACCGAGGACGATGCCAGCCCCGACGCCAGCAATCCGACCGCGAACAGCACCGCGATCGTGGCGCCCAGCGTGTTGTGGATCGCCGAGTAGGCGCCCTCGATGGAGGCGCTGACGTCGCGGTGCTGCAGGTTGATCGCGGCGACCAGCAGCATCGCGGCGTTCACCGTTCCCGCGACGGCCATGGCGAGCACCACGTCCAGTCGGGTGACCCGCAGCAGCAGGCGTCGATGCGAGCCCTCGGCGGGATGCCCGTGCCGGTCCAGGACCAGCCCGGAATGCATGTACACCGCGTGCGGCATGACGGTGGCGCCCAGGATGGCGGCGGCGAGCAGCACGCTTTCGGTGCCCTGGAATCGCGGCACCAGCCCGCCGAGCACGGCGTCGGGCGGCGGCGTCTTCACGAAGAAGCTGGCCGCGAACCCGACGGCGATGACGAGCAGCAGCCCGGTGATGACGCGCTCGAAGATGATTTGCCCGCGCCGGTCCTGGATGGCCAGCAGCAGCAGGGATACCAGCCCGGTGATGATCCCGCCGAGCAGCAGCGGCAACTCGAACAGGATGCGCAAAGCGATTGCGCCGCCGACGATTTCGGCCATATCGGTGGCGATCGCCACGAGTTCGGCCTGAACCCAGTACACCAGCCGCACCGGACGGCCCATCCGCTTGCCGATGGCCGCGGGCAGCGAGCGCCCGGTCACCAGACCGAGTTTGGCGGACAGGTACTGCACCAGCCCGGCCAGCGCGTTGGCCACCACGATGACCCACAGCAGCAGGTACCCGAACTGCGCGCCGGAACTGACGTTGGCCGCGACGTTGCCCGGGTCGACGTAGGCGATCGCGGCGACGAAGGCGGGCCCGAGCAGATACCAACTGCTTTTGAGCGAGTCCTGGCTGCTCCGCGTCAACGTCTCGCCCCTCGATTCCTTCGGCCGAATAGAAAAGTGAGGTTAGCCGAACACTACGGGTTCACCGGAGGGCTACCCGTCATTCGGCCGAATAAGCCTCGGCCGTCGGTGCGCCAGTCAACCGGGCAGGTAGAGCCCCTTGCCGGTGATCAGGGGGAGGTCCAGCGTGGTCACGATTCCCGGCGGGGCGGCCACCACGGCGGGGATCGCGTTGACTACCCGCATCGCGGTGGCGACCAGCCCGGCGTGGTTGTGGTCGCCCTTGCGGCTGCTCAGGCAGACGTCCATGGCATACGACGGTTCGCCGGTGATCTCGATCCGGTAGGAGCCGCCGTGCTGGGCGGGCTGCGGCCAATCCGGGCACAGGTCCTCGCGCAGCCGGGTGACGTGCTCGAGAACCACGACGGGGTCGCCGTCGACCATGCCGAACACCTCGAACCGCAGCGCGGCGGCGCTGCCCTTGGGGATGTGCCCCGACGCGATGTCGAAGTCCTCGGGCGCCGGCACGCGCACGTACTCCTGCGCGACCGAGTCGAGGGATAGACCCAGGCCCGCCGCCAGTTGCCGCACCACCGATCCCCACGCCAGGCTGAGCACGCCGGGCTGCAGCAGCATGGGTATCTCGTCGAGCGGCTTCCCGAAGCCCATCACGTCGAACATGACGGCCGCGCTGTCGTAGGTGGCGTAGTCGATGATCTCCATGCAGCGGATCTGCTGGATGTTCTGACAGGTGCCGGCCAGCGCCATCGGCAGCAGGTCGTTGGCGAAGCCGGGATCGATCCCGTTGACGTACACGCTCGAATTCCCTTCGCGCGCGGCGTCTTCGATGGGCTTGATGAGCTCCTCGGGGATCACCTCCCACGGGTACTGCAGAAAGACCGGACCGCTGCCGACGATGTTGATCCCGGCGGCCAAGACGCGCCGGTAATCCTCCAGCGCCTCGGGCAACCGGTTGTCGGCCAGCGCGTTGTAGACGGCGCACTGCGGGCCGGTGGCCAGCACGGCGTCCAGGTCGGTGCTGGCCAGCACGCCGGTCGAATCGTCAAGTCCGGCAAGCTCAGCCGCGTCCTTGCCGGCCTTGGCCTCCGATGACACCCAGACGCCTCTGAGCTCGAACTCGGGGTTGGTGATGAGCGCCCGCAGCGCGTGGACGCCGACATTGCCGGTACCCAACTGGACGACGGGGATGGGCATGACGGGCTCCTTCGGGGTGGTTGGTTCACGACCGCGAGCAGACGCAAAATCGCATGAACTGGGGGGCGCGCAGGCGAGTTTGCGTCTACTCGCGCGTCAAGGGGTCACAGGTCCGGGACGGGGATGTCGAGGTTGGGGTAGGTGAGGCCGCCGTCGACCTCGAGCGTCTTGCCGGTCAGGAAGCTGCCCGCCGGTGACGCCAAATAGACTGCGGCGGCGGCGATGTCGACGGGATCGCCGAGGCGGCGCAGCGGGGTCGCCTTTTCCATCGGTGCGCGCAGTTCGTCGTTGGACGCGACCACATCCAGCGCGGAGGTCAGGATCGATCCCGGCGCGATCGCGTTGACGCGGATGCGCGGGCACAGGTCCAGCGCAGCCGACCGGGTGTAGTGCGCCAGCGCTGCCTTGGCGGTGGCGTAGGCGGCGAAACCCCGTCCGGCCAGCCGGCCCATGGTCGAGGTGATGTTGATGATGCTGCCGCCGCCGGAGTGCTCCAGCATCAGGGGCACCGCCGCGATGGTGAGCGCGTGGGCGGTGGCGACGTTGAAGGTGAACGCGTCCTTGAGGTCTTTGGTCGAGGTGGTCAGCAGCGTGTTGGGCATGGTGCCGCCGACGTTGTTGACGACGATGTCTAGTTTGCCGAAGGCCTCGACGGCCTGGCCGGCCAGCTCCGCGGTCGCCTCCGGGTGGGCCAGGTCGGCGGCGACGATGTGCGCTCGGCGGCCGGCGGCGCGGACCTCATCGGCGACGGCTTCTAGTTGCGATTCCGTGCGCGAGGCGATCAGCACATCGGCGCCCGCCTCGGCGAAAGCCACCGCCATGGCCGCCCCGAGGCCGCGGCCGGCACCGGTGATGACGGCGACTTTGTCGTCGAGACGAAATCTGTCAAGGATCATTGCGGCCTCTCTTCGCCCAAGTTGTCAGCCGACACGGTAGCAAGCCCGGCCGTCTCGGATGCGGCATTTCTGGAACAGGTTCTACTTTTGCACATCGGCGGGGCGATGTAACGCCCCCTGCCCATCGGCCGCCGGACGGTCCGGCCGCCTTTCGCGTCCACTGCGAGATCATTCGCGCGGCGTTAGCCTTAGTGCTGAAAAGTTTGCCGGCGCGCGGCGGCTAGCGAATGGTGGCGATCATGGTTGAATTCTCCCGTCGGGAATCATATTGCGGCTGAAGCAATTTCGAGCGACGCTGGGCGTCGCGACCGTTGTTGCCCTGGCGTTGTCGGGCTGCGGAAGTAACGAGAACGGGGCCGGAGACCGCGGCGGGCCGGGCACGTCGACCAGCAAGGTGAGCTGTGGCGGGACGAAGTCGCTGAAGGCGAGCGGTTCGACCGCCCAGGCCAACGCGATGACCCGCTTCATCAGGGCCTTCGAGCAGGCCTGCCCCGGCCAGACGCTGAACTACACGCCGAACGGGTCGGGCGCGGGTATCGGCGAATTCACGGGAAATCAAACGGATTTCGCGGGATCCGACTCGCCGCTCGCGTCCATCGAATACTTCGCGGCCCGGCAGCGCTGTGGTTCGCCGGCCTGGAATTTGCCGGTGGTGTTCGGCCCGATCGCGATCGCCTTCCACGTTGCCGGCGTCGCGTCGCTGAACCTGGACGGCCCCACGGCCGCCCGAATGTTCAAAGGCGCGGTCACCGCGTGGAACGATCCGGCCATTGCGGCGTTGAACCCGGGCGTCGCGTTTCCCGCCGAGCCGATCCGGGTGATCTTCCGCAACGACCAGTCCGGCACCACCGACAATTTCCAGAAGTACCTGGACTCGGCCGCCAACGGCGTCTGGGACAAGGGCACCGGAAAGACGTTCAACGGCGGCGTCGGTGAGGGGGTCAGAGGCAACGACGGCGCGTCCGCGGCGGTCAAGGCCACCGAGGGCTCGATCACCTATGTCGAGTGGTCGTTCGCCCAGGCGCAAAAGCTCGACATGGCCAAGGTCGTCACCTCGGCCGGGCCGGACGCCGTGGCCATCAGCGCCGACTCGGTCGGCAAGACGATCGCCGGCGCCGACTTCACCGAGGAGGGAAACGACCTGGTCGTCGACACCTTCTCCTTCTACAAGCCGACCCAGTCCGGCTCCTACCCCATCGTGCTGGCGACGTATGAGATCGTCTGCTCGAAATATCCCGACCCGCAGGTCGCCACGGCCGTAAAGGCGTTCCTGCAGAGCACCGTCGGTGCCGGTCAGGACGGCTTGACGAACAACGGTTACGTTCCCGTCCCGCAGTCGTTCAAGTCCCGGCTGTCGGCGGCGATCGACGCCATTTCGTGAGCACCCTCGCGCGGGCGTGCGGGGCTTCCCTCAAGCCGCCTTGGCCAGCGACAATCAGCCGACAGCAATTTGCCCAACGTTAACCTTCTTGCTGTTAGCTTCCTTGCTGCGAGAGACGCCGGTCGACGCTCGATTGCCATCAGGACGTCGGCACACCTGTTTCCTCCCTACCGTTAGGAAGTGACTTGAAACTCAACCGATTCGGTGCCGCGCTGAGCGTCGTGACCGCCGGCGCGCTGGTGTTGTCGGGGTGCGGAAGTGACAAGAACGCCACGGGCGAGAGCGGTGCGACGAGTGGCTCGTCGGGCAAGGTCAGCTGCGGCGGGAAGAAGACGCTGAAGGCCAGCGGGTCGACCGCGCAGGCCAACGCCATGACGCGGTTCGTCAACGCCTTCGAACAGGCCTGCTCCGGCCAGACGCTGAACTACACGGCCAACGGCTCGGGTGCCGGAATCAGCGAATTCAACGGCAACCAAACCGATTTCGGTGGTTCCGATTCGCCGCTCGCCGCGAAGGAATACGCCGCGGCACAGCAGCGCTGCGGCTCGCCGGCGTGGAACCTGCCGGTGGTGTTCGGCCCGATCGCCATCACCTACAACGTCAAGGGGCTGAGCTCGCTGAGTCTCGACGGTCCCACGGCGGCGAAGATCTTCAACGGCGCGATCACGACCTGGAACGACCCGGCCGTCGCGGCGCTGAACCCCGGCGTCACGCTGCCCGCCGAACCGATTCACGTGGTGTTCCGCAACGACGAGTCCGGCACCACGGACAACTTCCAGAAGTACCTGGACGCCGCCTCCGACGGCGCGTGGGGTAAGGGCGCCGGCAAGACGTTCAAGGGCGGCGTCGGCGAGGGCGCCAAGGGCAACGACGGCACGTCGGCGGCGATCAAGGCCACCGAGGGGTCGATCACCTACAACGAGTGGTCGTTCGCCCAGGCGCAGAAATTGAGCATGGCCAAGGTCGTCACGTCGGCGGGCCCGGACGCCGTCGCGATCAGCTCCGACTCGGTCGGCAAGACCATCTCCGGGGCCAAGATCAGCGGCCAGGGCAACGACCTGGTGCTCGACACGCTGTCCTTCTACAAGCCGACCCAAGCCGGGTCCTACCCGATCGTGCTGGCGACGTACGAGATCGTCTGCTCGAAGTATCCCGATTCACAGGTCGGCACCGCCGTGAAGGCGTTCCTGCAAAGTACGATCGGTGCGGGGCAGAGTGGCCTGGCCGACAACGGGTACATTCCCATTCCCGACTCGTTCAAGTCGAGACTGTCGGCCGCTATTAACGCCATCACGTGATTTGAGGTGGTAGTGACCCGAGGAGCGGTAGCCAGCCCGTCGACCCCGAAAAAACCCGGGCTCAAGGCGCTGGGCGCGCCCTCCGCTCGGCGGGGGGACCGGCTCTTCAAGCTGACGGCCGCCGCCGCCGGGTCGACGATCGTGGTCGCGATCCTGCTGATCGCGGTGTTTCTGCTGATTCGTGCCGTTCCGTCGTTGCGGGTCAACCACGCGAACTTCTTCACCAGCGCACAGTTCAGCACCACCGACCCGGCGAAGCTCGCCTTCGGCATCCGCGATCTGTTGATGGTCACGGTGCTGAGCTCGCTGACCGCGCTGGTGCTCGCGGTGCCGGTGGCGGTCGGGATCGCGGTGTTCCTCACCCAGTACGCGCCCAAGCGCCTGGCCCGCCCGTTCGGCGCCGTCGTCGACCTGCTGGCCGCGGTGCCCTCGATCATTTTCGGGTTGTGGGGCATCTTCGTGCTGGCGCCCAAGATCGAGCCCGTCGCGGCGTTCCTCAACCGCAACCTGGGCTGGTTGTTCCTGTTCAGGCAGGGCAACGTGTCGCTGGCCGGCGGCGGAACCATCTTCACCGCGGGCATCGTCCTTTCGGCGATGATCCTGCCGATCATCACCTCGGTGTCCCGCGAGGTGTTCCGTCAGACCCCGCACATCCAGATGGAAGCGGCGCAGGCGCTGGGAGCCACCAAGTGGGAGGTGGTGCGGATGACCGTGCTGCCGTTCGGCCGCAGCGGTGTCATCGCCGCGTCGATGTTGGGGCTGGGCCGCGCGCTCGGCGAGACGGTGGCGGTGCTGATCATCTTGCGCTCGGCCGCGCGCCCGGGAAACTGGTCGCTGTTCGACGGCGGCTACACCTTCGCCTCCAAGATCGCCTCCGCCGCAGCCGAATTCAGCGAACCGCTGCCCACCGGCGCCTACATCGCCGCGGGATTCGCGCTGTTCGTCTTGACCTTCGTCGTCAACGCACTCGCGCGGGCCATCGCCGGCGGGAAGGTCAACGGATGACGGCCAGCGTGTTCGACCGGCCGGTCAAAACCCAGGCGTTCCGGCCCGTGAGCTTCCGGCGCCGGATCACCAACAGCGCGGCCACCGTCTTCTTCGTCGCCTCCTTCCTCATCGCGCTGGTCCCGCTGGTCTGGGTGCTGTCGGTCGTGGTGGCCCGCGGCTGGTATGCGGTCACCCGGACCGGCTGGTGGACGCATTCGCTGCACGGCGTGCTACCGGAGCAGTTCGCCGGCGGCATCTATCACGCGCTGTACGGAACCGTGGTGCAGGCCGGGGTGGCCGCCCTGCTGTCCGTGCCGCTCGGGCTGATGACGGCCGTCTTCCTGGTGGAATACGGTTCCGGGCGGCTGGTGCGGCTGACGACCTTCATGGTCGACGTGCTCGCCGGGGTGCCCTCCATCGTGGCGGCGCTGTTCATCTTCAGCCTCTGGATCGCCACCCTGGGATTCCAGCAGAGCTCGTTCGCGGTGTCGCTGGCGCTGGTGCTGCTGATGCTGCCCGTGGTGGTGCGGTCCGCCGAGGAGATGCTGCGGCTGGTGCCCGACGATCTGCGGGAAGCCAGCTACGCGCTGGGCGTGCCCAAATGGAAGACCATCATGCGGATCGTGTTCCCGATCGCCATGCCCGGCATCGTCTCCGGGGTCTTGTTGTCGGTCGCCCGGGTCGTCGGCGAGACCGCCCCGGTGCTGGTGCTGGTCGGATACAGCCGGTCGATCAACGTCGACATCTTCCACGGCAACATGGCCTCCCTGCCGCTGCTGATCTACACCGAGCTCACCAACCCCGAACACGCCGGTTTCCTGCGCATCTGGGGTGCGGCGCTGAGCCTGATCATCATCGTCGCGGTGATCAACCTGATCGCTGCGGCGACCCGGTTCCTGGCGACCCGACGCCGCTGAGCGCGCGGGGTCAGGACTTCGAAGCGGCCTTTTTGGCCGGTGCCTTCTTCGCCGCGGTCTTCTTGGCGGCGGTCTTCTTCGCGGCCGTTTTCTTGGCCGGCGCCTTCTTGGCCGGAGCTTTTGCGCCACCGGAGCGCGCCTTGACGCTGGCCTCCAGCTTGGCCAGCAGGTCCGAGACGTCCTCGGTCTCGTCCAGCTCCTTGGGTTGCTCCTCGGTGGTAAACGCCTCTCCGCCTTCGAGTTTGGCGTCGACCAGCTCCTGCAGCTGCTCCTGGTAGGTGTCGTGGTAGCGGTCGGGGTTGAAGTCTTCGGCCATCGACTCCACGACCTGACCGGCCATCTTGAGTTCGGCCGGCTTGATCTCGACCTTCTTGTCCAGCACCGGGAAATCCGGGTCGCGGATCTCGTCGGGCCACAGCAAGGTGTGCACCACCATCACGTCGCGCTTCCCGAAGTCCTTGACGCGCAACGCCGCCAGCCGCGTCTTGTTGCGCAGCGTGAAGTGGACGATCGCCATCCGATCCGTCTCGGCGAGCGTCTTGGCCAGCAGCACATAGGATTTCGATGACTTGGAATCGGGCTCCAGGAAGTAGCTGCGGTCGAACAGCATCGGATCGACTTCGCTGGCCGGCACGAACTCCAGCACCTCGATCTCGCGGCTGCGCTCCTCGGGCAGGGTGGCGATGTCGTCGTCGGTGATGATGACCATCTGGCCGTCGTCGGATTCGTAGGCGCGGGCGATGTCGCGGTATTCGACGACCTCGCCGTCCAACTCGCACACGCGCTGATACCGGATGCGGCCGTTGTCCTTGGCGTGCACCTGATGGAACTTGATGTCGTGGTCCTGGGTGGCGCTGTACACCTTCACCGGGACGTTGACCAGTCCGAACGCGATCGAGCCCTTCCAGATGGAGCGCATGTAAGTCAGTATGCCCATACAGTTCGCCGGCTAACAGGACGCGGGGCCGTTGCGCCGCAGCTCGTGACCGCATCGAAGCCTGCCGGCGGGCTAGGGCCCGTTTGCCTGGGCGCGCAGCGCGGCGCTATCGGGGAGGTCCGCCCCGGCGCGGCCGACGGTCAGCGCCGACGACAGGCCGGCCGCCTCGAGCGCGGCCGTCAGGGCGTCGACGGGAATGTTGCGCAGGGCGGCTCGCCGGTCGGCGCCCAACACTCCCATTCCCCACAGCGCGTCGATCAGGCCGACCGTGAAGGCGTCGCCGGCGCCGACGGTGTCAACCACCCGCACCGGCCGGGCCGCCGCCCGCGCCTCGCCGGCCGCGCAGAACGCCAACGACCCGCGGGCGCCCATCGTCACGACGACGATCGCCGGCCCCGAGGCCAGCCAGCTTCTCGCGGTGCGTTCCGGTTGGTGATCGGGGTCGACCCACCTCAGGTCCTCGTCGCTGGCCTTGACGATGTCGCTGCGCTCCACCAGGTGCGCGATGCGCGCGCGGGCGAGCGTCGGGTCGGCGATCAGCGACGGGCGCACGTTGGGATCGAAGCTCACGGTGGCCGACACGTGGTAGGCGTCGAGCAGCGCCGCGACGGCGAGGCAGCCGGGCTCGCGCACGGCGGCGATGGACCCGGTGTGCACCAACAGCGGCGGCGCGGCCTCGGGCGTACCGGCGAGCCGCCAATCCAGGTCGAATGTGTAGGTAGCCGTGCCATCCTCACCGATCGTCGCGCGCGCGGTCGGCGTCCGGCGCGCCGACGTGCTTCCCGGAACCAGCTGGACGCCAGCGGATGTGAGGTGTTCGGCGATGCGCCGCCCGGCTTCGTCGTCGGCGATGTGGGTCAAGAAGTCGATTTCGTGGCCGAGGCGGGCGAGCCCGACCGCGACGTTGAGCGGGCTGCCGCCGACATGCTCGGCGATTCCGCGCTCGGCGTCACCGGGGTTTTCGACCCTGTCGATCAGCGCCTCGCCGATCACCAGCCCGCGGGCCATAACCTCACCCCTCGCCAGACGACGTACGTTGACACTATGAGTGCGACGGCGGCGCCCCTGGTGCGGCTGACCAACGCCGAGAAGGTGCTGTACCCCGCCACCGGTACCACGAAGCGCGACGTCTTCGACTATTACACCCGGATCGCCGAGGTGATGATCCCGCACGTCGCGGGGCGCCCGGCCACCCGCAAGCGCTGGCCCAACGGCGTCGAGCAGGATTCGTTTTTCGAAAAACAACTGGCCTCGTCGGCGCCGGACTGGCTGCCGCGCGCCAGCGTGACGCACCGGTCCGGCACCACGACGTATCCGATCATCGACACCCCGGAGGGGTTGGCCTGGATCGCGCAACAGGCCGCCCTGGAAGTGCACGTGCCCCAGTGGCGATTCGTCGCCGAGTGGACGCGGAGCAAGGCCGAGGAGCTCAAGCCCGGCCCGGCCACCCGCCTGGTGTTCGACCTGGACCCCGGCGAAGGCGTGACCATGGCGCAGCTGTGCGAGGTGGCCCACGCCGTCCGCGATCTGATGGACGGGATCGGGTTGACGCTGTTCCCGCTCACCAGCGGCAGCAAGGGCCTGCACCTGTACGCGCCGCTGGCGGAGCCGGTGAGCAGCAAGGGCGCCACGGTGTTGGCGAAACGGGTTGCCCAGCAACTGGAGCAGTCGATGCCCAAGCTGGTCACGTCGACCATGACCCGCAGCCTGCGGGCGGGAAAGGTGTTCCTCGACTGGAGCCAGAACAACGGATCCAAGACGACCATCGCACCGTATTCGTTGCGCGGACGCGAACATCCTACGGTCGCGGCGCCCCGCACCTGGGCGGAGATCGGCGATCCGGAGCTGCGCCAGCTGCGCTACGACGAGGTGCTGGAGCGGGTGGCGCGCGACGGCGATCTGCTGGCGGCCCTCGACCAGGACGTCGCCGTCCCGGACCGGCTGAGCAAGTACCGCAGTATGCGGGACGCGTCGAAAACCCCAGAGCCGGTTCCGCGGACCAAACCCACCACCGGACAAGGCAATTCGTTCGTCATCCAGGAGCACCACGCCCGCCGTCTGCATTATGACTTTCGGCTGGAACGTGACGGCGTGCTGGTGTCGTGGGCGGTGCCGAAGAACCTGCCCGAAACCACCTCGGTGAACCACCTGGCGGTGCACACCGAGGATCATCCGCTGGAATACGCCACCTTCGAGGGCAACATCCCCAAAGGGGAGTACGGCGCCGGGAAGGTGATCATTTGGGACGCCGGCACCTACGAGGCGGAGAAGTTCCTGGAGGACGAGGTCATCGTCAACCTGCACGGCAGCAAGGTCTCCGGCCGCTACGCGCTGATTCAAACGAACGGCAACCAGTGGCTGGCGCACCGGATGAAGGAGCAGAAGGCCTTCGACTTCGACGGGATCGCGCCCATGCTCGCCGCCCACGGCTCGATCGCGGCGCGCAAGGCGGGCCAATGGGCCTTCGAAGGCAAATGGGACGGTTACCGGCTGTTGGTCGAGATCGACCACGGCGACCTGCGGGTGCGGTCCCGGCGGGGCCGCGAGGTGACCAACGAGTATCCCCAATTGCGGGCGCTGGCAGCCGATCTCGCCGACCACCACGTGGTCCTCGACGGCGAGGCCGTCGTCTTGGACGCGCACGGGGTGCCGAGCTTTCACGCGATGCAGAACCGGGGGCGGGGGAGCCGGGTGGAATTCTGGGCGTTCGACCTGCTGTACCTGGACGGCCGGTCGTTGCTGCGGGCGCGCTACCAGGACCGCCGAAAGCTGTTGGAAACGCTGGCCAGTGGCGGCGGTCTCATCGTCCCCGAGTTGTTGCCGGGCGACGGCAAGCAGGCCCTGGAGCATTCCCGCAAGCACGGTTGGGAGGGCGTGGTCGCCAAGAAGCGCGACTCCACCTATCAGCCCGGCCGCCGCTCGGCGTCGTGGATCAAGGACAAACATTGGAACACCCAGGAAGTCGTGATCGGCGGGTGGAAGGCCGGGGAGGGCGGGCGCAGCAGTGGCATCGGCTCACTGCTGATGGGCATCCCGACCGACGGGGGCCTGCACTTCGCCGGGCGGGTTGGGACCGGCTTCACCGAACGCGACCTGGCCAACCTGAAGAAGACCCTCGCGCCGCTGCACACCGACCGATCCCCGTTCGACCCGCCCCTTCCCCGCAGCGAGGCCCGCGGCGTGACGTACGTCGAGCCCGTGCTGGTGGGCGAGGTGCGCTATAGCGAGTGGACCCCGGATGACCGGTTGCGCCAATCGAGTTGGCGCGGGCTGCGGCCGGACAAGGATCCGAGTGAGGTGGTGCGCGAATGAAATGGGTGACCTACGCCGACGCCGACGTTGAACGCACCGGGGTGCTCTCCGGTGACGCCATCCACGCCATGCCCGCGGGCGTGACGCTGCTCGAGCTGATCGGGCGCGGCGCCGACGGCCTGCGCGCGGCGGGCGAGGAGGCGCTGCGCGTCACGGCGCCGGTGCCCGTGAATGGGTTGCGGCTGCTGGCGCCGATCCCGCGCCCGCCGTCCATCCGCGACTCGTTGTGCTTTCTGGATCACATGCGCAACTGCCAGGCGGCGCTGGGCGCCGGGCGGACGCTCGCCGACACCTGGTATCGCATTCCGGCGTTCTACTTCGCCTGCCCTGCAACCGTTTTGGGCCCCTACGACGACGCGCCGACCGCGCCCGGAAGCGCGTGGCAGGACTTCGAATTGGAGATCGCCGCGGTCATCGGCACCGGCGGGCGGGACCTTTCGGTCGACGAGGCCGAACGGGCCATCATCGGCTACACCATCTTCAACGACTGGTCGGCGCGGGACCTGCAGCAAATGGAGAGCCAACTGGGGATCGGCCAGGGCAAGGGCAAGGACAGCGGCGTCACGCTGGGCCCGTACCTGGTGACGCCGGACGAGCTCGAGCCGTATCGACGAAACGGCAAGTTGGATCTGCAGGTCACCGCCCTGGTCAACGGCGCCGTGATCGGATCGGGCTCGACCGCCCAAATGGATTGGAGCTTCGGCGAAGTCATCTCCTACGCCTCGCGCGGCGTGACGCTCGCCCCCGGCGACGTCATCGGGTCGGGCACCGTGCCGACCTGCACGCTGGTCGAGCACCTGAACCCGTCGGCGCTGGACGCGTTCCCCGGCTGGCTGCACGACGGTGACGTCGTCACGCTGCAAGTCCAGGGACTCGGCGAGACCCGGCAGACCGTGCGCGCCAGCGGCGCGCCGCACCCGCTGGCGGCCCGGCCCAATCCGGACGCCGCGCCCGCCGCGCCCCGGGTGAACCGCGCGCCGGCGAAGGTGCCCTACACCCGCGGCCTGCACCTGGTCGCCGACCGGGTGTGGGCCTGGACGCTGCCGGACGGCGGCTACGGCTGGAGCAACGCCGGGCTGGTCGCCGGCGACGGGGCGTCGCTGCTCGTCGACACCCTGTTCGACCTGGCGCTGACCCGCGAAATGCTCACCGCCATGCGAGATCTCACCTCGACGGCACCCATCACTGACGCGCTGATCACGCACTCCAACGGGGACCACACCCACGGCAATCAACTGCTCGACGCCTCGGTGCGGATCATCGCCGCGCGGGGCACGGCCGAGGAGATCGCGCACGGCATGGCGCCCGAGATGCTGGCGATGGCGCAGACCGCGAACCTCGGGCCGGTCGCGACGCCCTACACGCGAGACCGGTTCGGGCACTTCGACTTCAGCGGCATCACGGTGCGCAACGCCGATCAGACCTTCGAGCGGGACCTGACCATCGAGGTGGGCGGGCGGCGCGTCGACCTGCTGAACCTGGGTCCCGCGCACACCGCCGCGGATTCGGTGGTGCACGTGCCCGATGCCGGGGTGCTGTTCGGCGGCGACCTGCTGTTCATCGGCTGCACCCCGATCGTGTGGGCCGGCCCGATCGCCAACTGGATCACCGCGTGCGACACCATGATCGGGCTCGACGCGCCGACGGTGGTGCCCGGCCACGGGCCCGTCAGCGACCCGGACGGAATCCGCGCCGTCCGTGGGTATCTCGCGCATGTGTCCGAACAGGCCGAGGCCGCGTATCGCCGCGGCCTGTCGTGGTCCGAGGCGGCGGACACCATCGACCTCGGCGAGTACGGGACCTGGCTGGACGCGGAGCGCGTCGTCGTCAACGTCTACCAGCGTTACCGCGAACTGGACCCCGAGACCCCGCAGCTGGAGGTGATGGCCTTGCTGGTGATGCAGGCCGAGTGGCTGGCCAAGCGGGGCGCCGGCTAAACCCGAACGGCCCGAACGAAATTGATCGTAGTCGCCGGAACCTGCTGGGCCGTCGGCCCCAGCTCGGGCAGCCCCGCGGCGGCGAACAGATCGGTCAGCCGGGATTGGGTGGTGTCCCACCCGTTGTCGTGCAGATGCGCGGCGACGTCGGTGTGCTCGCCCGGGTACGTCAACTTGCCGAGGTCCATGTCGAGTCCCCATCGTCGCCAGCCCTCGTTCATCAGCCGGGCTTGTTCCTGGGCCTCCGGCGAAGTCCCGGTCACCGTTCCGTAGTCGGCGGCGAACCGGCTGCCCTCGGCGGACAGCGGGATGATGGAATCCAGCAACCGAACCTCGGCCTCCGGGGGCAGCCATCCGATCAGCACCCCCTCGGCGAGCCATGCGGTGGGATGGGCCGGATCGAAGCCCTCGTCCTGAAGCGCCGCCGGCCAATCCTCGCGCAGATCGATCCCGACCTCGCGAAGCTTGGCGGTGGGCGCCGCCCCGATCTCCGACATCGTCGCGGCCTTGAACGCGATCACCTCGGGCTGATCGATCTCGTACACGATCGTTCCGATCGGCCAGCGCAGCCGGTAGGCGCGCGAATCCAGACCCGAGGCCACGATCACCACCTGCAGCAGCCCCGCTTCGCCGGCGGCGGCGAGGTAGTCGTCGAAATACCGCGCGCGGGCCGCGAACGTGTCGACCATCCGGGCGAAGCCCACGGTCCGCTCGAGTTCGTCGGAATCGAGTTCACCGCTGGCCAGCTTGGTGAAGACGTCCAACCCGACGGCACGCACCAGGGGTTCGGCGAAGTCATCCGTGATCACCGGCTGCGGCCGGTTGCTCGCGGCGGCCCGGGCGGCGGCGACCATGGTGGCCGTCGCTCCCACGCTGTTGGCCAGGTCCCAACTGTCACCTTCGGTTCGCGCCATGGTTCTCCTTCGACGTCGCGGCAAAACCACCGTATGCCCCTTCCGTGAACTTCCGCGTCGCCTACGGTTTCTCCCATGCCCGCAGTGGAATTGGAAACCCTCGAAGACGACATCGCCCTCGTCACCCTGAACCGGCCCGAGCGTCTCAACGCCATCGACGGATCGCTGATCGACGGCGTGGACGACGCCCTGGCCGAACTCGCCACTGGCGAGTTCAGGGCCGCGATCCTGACCGGCGCCGGTCGCGGATTCTGCGCGGGTGCCGACCTGAGCGGCACCGGCGAGCCGTGGACCAAGCCCAGGCCGTCGACCCCGCCGTTCAAGGTCAACTACGACTCCCAGGTCCGGCTCGCCGACCTGTTCGTCCGGATCTACGAGTTGCCCATTCCGGTGGTCGCCGCGGTCAACGGCGTCGCCGTCGGGGGAGGGCTGGCGTTCACACTGGTCTCCGATGTCCGGGTCGCGTCCGAGCAGGCAAGGTTCGGGTCCGCGTTCATCAAGGCGGGCTTCTCGTCGATGGACATGGGCACCAGCTACCTCCTGCCGAAGATCGTCGGCGCGGGGGTGGCGCGCGAACTCATGCTGTCCGGACGGATCATCGACGCGGCCGAGGCCTACCGCATCAAGTTGGTGCACGAGGTGGTGGCCGCCGACGAGCTGATGGCGGCCGCGCTGAAGGTGGCCCGCTCGATCGCCGATAACAACGCCTACGGCGTGTGGCAGACCAAGATCGGCCTCAACGCGGCGCTGGACGCGCCGAGCTTGCGCCACGCCATCGAGATCGAGAACCGCACCCAGATCCTCAGCGGTTTCACCAACAATCCCGTCGAGGCGGCCATGGCGCACCGGGAGAAACGGGCCCCGAAGTGGGACCCGCTATAAGCGGCCGGGTTTGATGGCGGCGGCCCGCTCCGCCCGGCCTGATGGCGGCCGCGCTCGCGACCGCCGCTAGACCTTCGCGATCACGTTCTCGGCGAACATCTCCAGATTGCGGATCTTGGTCTCCAGCGGCTCGGTGTCCTTGCCCTTGATGTAGGGAATGCGGAAGCCGACGATGGCGTCGGTGACGCCCTTGTCCTCGAGGCGTTTGATGCCGTCGACGGTGTAGGCGTCGACCGAGATGACGTGAATCTGGAACGGCCCGGTCTTGCCGGCTTCCTCCCGATACCGCTTGAGCTTGGCGATCAGCCCGTCGAGTTCCTCCGGGTCCCCGCCGCCGTGCATCCAGCCGTCCAGCCGCGCGGCGCGGCGCAGCGCCGCGTCGGCGTGCCCACCGATCAGGATCGGGATCGGCTGGGTGGGCGCCGGCGTCATCTTGGTCTTCGGGATGTCGTAGAACTCGCCGTGGAACTCGAAGTAGTCACCCGTGGTGAGGCCCTGAATGATCTCGATGCATTCGTCCATGCGCTTGCCGCGCTTGGCGAACGGGACACCCAGCAGCTCGTAGTCCTCCGGCCAGGGGCTGGTGCCGACGCCGAAACCCACCCGGTTGTTGGTCATCGCCGCCAACGAGCCGATCTGCTTGGCCACCAGCGCCGGCGGCCGGATGGGCAGCTTGAGGACGAAGAAATTGAAGTGCAACTTCGTCGTCACCGCGCCCAAAGCCGCTGTCAGCACGAAGGTTTCGATGAACTCCTTGCCGTCCAGAAATTCGCGGTCGCCGTCCGGCGTGTACGGGTACTTCGAGTCGGACTCGAAGGGATAGGCGATGCTGTCGGCGATCGTCATCGCGTGATAACCCGCCGCCTCGGCCGCCTGGGCCAGCGGGATGTAGTACCGGTGGTCGGTCATCGCCTCCGCGTAGGTGAACCGCACGTCATCCGCCTTCCTGGAACGGGTCGTCACACGAGATTAGAACGTGTTCTAGTTCTACCCGTGCGCGGGTTCCCAGACAATAAGGCGTCAGAGCTGGTTTTCGGGGCCGATGACCGCCCACACCGTCTTGCCGGACGAGGTGGGGGTGCTGCCCCACGCCCGGGACAACGCATCGACGATCGCCAGGCCGGAGACGTCGATGCCGGGGCCCGGCGACGGCAGCCGCAGCGCCGGGGCGTGGCTGCTGTCGGACACCGCGATGGTCGCGGTCGCGCCGTGGCTCTCGATCCGCATCACGGGCATGCTCGCGGTGTGCTCCAGCACGTTCTCGACGAACACGTTGACCACGACCAGCGCGACGGGGATGAGCGTGGACTGCGACCAGGCGGTCAGCCATTCGCGGACCAGGCGCCGTGATTCGCGCAGGCTGGTCAGGTCGGCTGGCAACTGCGCGTCGGCGCGGCGCACCGCCCGCCGGCTCTGCTGACCCAGTGCCTTCATCGCCGCCTTCTCGGTCGAGTAGACCGGCATGAAGTAGGCGACGCCGCTGCGGGCGATCGCCTCGCGGGTGCCGCGGTGCGCGCAGACCAACACGATCGGCACATTGGGGTTGCTGCGGACTTGCCAGTGCGCCCCGATGAAGGTCGACCACGCCAGTTCGGCTATCACCTTGAGCGCCGAGATGTTGACGACGACGGCGGCGGGTTCGTCCAGCGTGGCCTGCAGGATGTGGTCGCGCAGGGCCGCGGAGTTGGTGGTGTCGAGCACGCCGTCGACGGTCAGCACGGTGACCGATTCGTCCGTCCGTGTCGCGACGGCCAGCGTGCTGGGGGACTCAGCTACCGAGCTCGCCACCGCGACCCCTCTCCGTGGCCGGACCGCGTGGTGTCGAGGCGCTCGAATACCCGGGCGGGCGACGACGGATGGGACGTCGCAACGCGGCTGCCCACCTGGGTCCTGCCGTCGGGTTCCATCGCTGCTCCTCGAATCGCTGCCGGGCCGACTGCTTGAGTATCCGCCCTCAGCGGCAAAAGTCTAATTCGGGTGCAGCGGCCAAGACGCCAACGGAAAGAGCAGCCCACGGGCGCGGCGCCCCGAGCGCGCAACGCAGGGGGCGCGGTATGAGTGAGGCGCGTGCGAGTCCCCACCCGTTCGAGGCCCCCGCCTCTACCGCACCGAACATATCGTTCGAATTCGCTGCGCAGCACGCGCACTCGCCGGGGTTACCCCGTTACGGGGGTCCCCAAACGCCCGGAAAATATCGCGATAAGCAGGCGAAAAGAGGTCAGCGGGATGCGTACGGCGGCGCGCCCACGCCGGCGATCGAGTGCGTGCCCCACGGCGTTTGTTCGACGATGCGCGCGGCGGCGCTGCTCCGGCCGACCGTCAGCGTCGCGGTCCGTGCTTGCTTGAGCGCATCGTCGGGCAGCGGCCGCGACGGCGAACCGGACACCGTTCCCTGCCAGTGGTAGCGGCCGTCGATCGGGTCGAGGTGGCCGGCGAGCCGCACCCGGACCGGATGACGGGCGCCGGCGATCTCCAGCGTCGCCGCCCCGTGATAGGTGTCGTCGCGCTCGGGTGCGCTCGCCGACACGTCGAAGACCGCCGCGGCCGCGGGAGGCCGGTCGGGTGCCAGCTGGGCGCGGTCGTTGAACACCCGCAGGCTGCTGGCGCGCACCTCGATGCGGCTGCTGGACGTGCGCTCCATCAGCCGCAGGCACTCGGCGAGGTAGCGGGCCTGCGCGTCGGTGTCGGGGCCGGTGAGGAAGAAGTAGTTGGGAAATCCGCACACCGCCACCCCGTAGAACGGCTCCATGCCGTCGCGCCACGCCCGCCGGAGGGTCAGCCCGCCGGAACCGACGAGGGCCCGATCGGGCAGTTCGTCGGCGATCGAGAACCCGGTGCCGTAGACGATCGCGTCGAGGTGGTGCTCGACGCCGTCGCGGGTGCGCAGGCCCGTCGCGGTCACCGCGTCGATCGGCGCGGCGGCCAAAGCCGGGAGCTCGGCGGCCGGCCGGATGCGGCGCCGCAGCCAGCGTTTGGCGCGGGTCGGCCACCGCGGGAGTTCGGTGACAACGCGGCGCGGCGAGTGCGCGAAGACGGTGACCGACGCCGCCGATTCGATCAGCCCGCGGATGTGGTGGCCGGCCGTGGCGTCGACGCCGACGACGGCGATGCGCTTGCCGGACGGATCGAAATCCGGGTCCCAGGCGGCGGCGTGAAACGACGCGCCAAGGAACTCATCGCGGCCCGCGATGTCCGGCAGCCAGGGCACGAACGGCGCCGGGCCGGCGGCGACGACGGCCCGCGCCTGCACGTCCTCCCCGTCGGCCGTGGTCAACAGCCAGGTATCGGTGGCGTCGTCGAACGTGCATTGGACTGCCGAGGGAACGACGACGAAGTCGGTGAGGCCGGCCGCCAGCAACGCCGAGCGGGGGCCGTCGGGCGCGCCGAGGACGGCGATCGGGTGGCGGGGCTCGCCGGGGCCGGGCGGCCGCGTCACAGAAACCTGCTGCGCTTCCAGCCGCGGCGTGCGAGGGGGCCCAGCAGCCCCACTTCGGTCAGGAACGCCGCCAGCGGGGCGAAGCCGGCGACCTGCATGTCGCGGCGATGCGGGCTGGTCCGCGCGGCCCGCCGCGCCCGCTTCGGGTCCAGGCCCGTGCGCGCGTACGGGATGGGGTTGCTGAACAGGTAATTGAAGAAGTACCCGCCCAGCCCGTTGATGTTGGCCATGAACCACCGGTTGAGGCGCGGCATCTCGGCGACGCGCTTGCGCGCGCCGTCGCGGGCGAACTGGATGTGGCGCGCTTCCTCGGTGACGTGAATTCGCATGAGCCGCTGGATGATCGGCTGTAACTCCGGGTCGTCCATCATCTGCCGCTGCAGCGAATCGAAGATCTCCTCACCGATCAGCGCCGCCACCCACAGCATCGAGCCGCGCTGGAAGGCCAGGGGCAGCGCGTTGATGATCGTGCGGTGAAACCGCCCGGGGCGCACCGGCTTTGCGCCAATGCGCTCGATGGCCTTACCGAACATGACCATGTGTCGGGTCTCGTCGCCGAGCTCGGTCAGCTTGTAGTGCGTCGACCGGCTGGTCGGGTCCTCGTGCAGGATCGTCCGCAGCAACGACTGATTGAGCATGTTCTCGAACCAGATCCCGGCCGACAGGGTGTTGACCAACTCCTGACGCGACAGCTCGATCTGCTGTTCGCGGGTCATCTCGTCCCACATCGGCGTGCCGTACAGCGACACCAGCCGAGGCGGCAGGTAGAACTTGTCGGGATCCAGCGGGGCGTCCCAGTCGATGTCGACGACCGGCTCGTAAGACTTCTTGACCGAGCCCTTCAGCAGACGCTCCGAGAACTCCTCCCGGCTGGGCCCATCCGGTTTTACCGCAGTAGTCATTCTCGCTGGCGTCCCTTCATTGGGTGCTGCAGACGGTACCCATGGTACTGGGTACTTTTGGTCCCGACTAGGCCCTTTCGATATCGATTCGGCAATCTGGGCTCAGCGAGGAGGAGGTTTTCGTGGGCCGGCACATCCACGTCATCGGCATCGGCGCCGGCGACCCCGACTACCTGACCGTCCAGGCGATCGAGGCGCTCAACGACACCCAGGTGTTCTTCGCGATGGACAAGGGCGAGCGCAAGAGCGACCTGGTGGCGCTGCGCCGGGCCGTCTGCGCCCGATTCATCCGCGAGCCCGGCTACCGCTTCGTCGAGCTGCCCGACCCCGAACGGGCGACCGACGCCGACTACCGCGAGGCGGTTTCGGACTGGCACGCGGCGCGGGCGCGGGTCTGGGCAGCGGCCATCGCCGCCGAACTGGGACCCGACGGCGTCGGCGCCTTCCTGGCCTGGGGCGATCCCTCGCTCTACGACAGCGCGCTGCGCATCCTGGACGCCGTCGGTGCGCAGCTCGACTTCACCTTCGACGTCATCCCCGGAATCACCGCGGTGCAGGCGCTGACCGCCCGGCACCGCATCCCGCTCAATGAGGTCGGCGAGCCGGTCCTGATCACCACCGGCAGGAAGCTGCGCGCGCACGGGCTGGCCGGCTCCGCGGTCGTCATGCTCGACGCCGAGTGCTCCTTTGCGGCGTGCCCGCCCGACACCCGGATCTGGTGGGGCGCCTACCTGGGCACCGACGACGAGCTGTTGGTGGCGGGAACGATCGGCGAGGTCGCGACGCGCATCGCGGAGCTGCGGGCGCAAGCCCGCGCGCGGCACGGCTGGATCATGGACACCTATTTACTGCGACCGGCAGACTGAAGAGCGTGCCCGAACTGCCCGAGGTCGAAGCGCTGGCCGACCATCTGCGCCGCCACGCCGTCGGCCTGACGATCGGACGCGTCGACGTCGGCGCGCTGTCCGTGCTGAAAACCTTCGACCCACCCATCAGCGCGCTGCACGGCCAAACCGTGACGGGGGCCCACCGCTGGGGCAAGTACCTCGGACTGCAGGCCGGCGAGCTGTACCTGATCGCACACCTGTCGCGGGCGGGGTGGTTGCGGTGGTCGGAAAAGCTGGCCGCCGCGCCGCTACGACCGGGTAAGGGCCCGATCGCGCTGCGCGTGCACCTGGGCACGCCCGGCGAGGCGCCCGGTTTCGACCTCACCGAGGCCGGCACCCAAAAGCGGCTGGCCGTCTGGCTCGTCGACGATCCGCAGCTGGTGCCGGGGATCGCCGCCCTCGGGCCCGACGCGCTGGAACTCAGCGCCGACGACCTCGCCGGCCTGTTGGCCGGAAACACCGGGCGGATCAAGACCGTCATCACGGATCAGAAGGTGATCGCCGGCATCGGCAACGCCTACAGCGACGAAATCCTGCACGTCGCCAAGATCTCCCCGTTCGCCACCGCGGGCAAGCTGACCGACGAGCAGCTCGCCACGCTGCACGACGCGATGGTGTCGGTGCTGCGCGACGCGGTGACCCGCTCCGTGGGCCAGGGGGCGGCCACGCTCAAGGGCGAGAAGCGTTCCGGCCTGCGGGTGCACGCCCGCACCGGCCTGCCCTGCCCGGTGTGCGGGGACACCGTGCGCGAAGTTTCCTTCGCGGACAAGTCTTTTCAGTACTGCCCCACCTGCCAGACCGGGGGCAAGGTGCTGGCCGACCGGCGGATGTCGCGGCTGCTCAAGTAGGCGGCGGCCCGCGAGTTGACACCTGTCGATATGCTGCCCGGGTGACTCGTCAGAAGATCCTCATCACGGGAGCCAGCTCCGGACTGGGCGCCGGCATGGCTCGCGCCTTCGCCGCCAAGGGCCGCGACTTGGCGCTGTGCGCCCGGCGCACCGACCGGCTCGACGAGCTGAAAGCCGAACTGTCGCAAAAGTATCCGGGCATCAAGATCGCCGTGGCCGCGCTGGACGTCAACGACCACGAGCAGGTGCCCAAGGTCTTCGGCGAACTGCGCGACGAGCTCGGCGGGATCGATCGGATCATCGTCAACGCCGGCATCGGCAAGGGCGCGAAGCTCGGCTCGGGCAAGCTGTGGGCCAACAAGGCCACCATCGAGACCAATCTGGTGGCCGCACTGGTGCAGATCGAGACCGCGCTGGAAATGTTCAACGACGCGGGCTCGGGCCACCTGGTGCTGATCTCCTCGGTGCTCGGCAACAAGGGGGTGCCGGGCGTCAAGGCCGCCTACGCCGCGAGCAAGGCCGGGCTGAGCTCGCTGGGTGAATCCCTGCGCGCCGAATACGCCAAGGGCCCCATCAAGGTTTCCGTCATCGAGCCCGGCTATATCGAGTCGGAGATGACCGCCAAGTCCAACAGCACAATGCTGATGGTGGACAACGAGACTGGTGTGAACGCGCTCGTCGCCGCCATGGAACGCGAGCCCGGCCGGGCGGCGGTGCCATGGTGGCCGTGGGCCCCGCTGGTGCAGGTGATGCGGGTGCTGCCGCCCCCGCTCACCAAGTGGTTCGCCTAGCTGGTGCGGCCGCGTTCGGTCCGGTAGCGGCGGACCAGCGCGTCGGTCGAGCTGTCCGACTGCGGCGCCGGTGAGTCGTCCGACGTGATCACCGGCAGCAGCGCCTTGGCCTGCGTCTTGCCCAGCTCGACGCCCCACTGATCGAACGAATCGATGCCCCACACCACGCCCTCGGTGAAGACCTGGTGCTCATAGAGCGCGATCAGCTGGCCCAGCACCGACGGCGTGAGGCGGTCGGCCAGGATCGAGGTCGTCGGCCGGTTGCCGGGCATCACCTTGTGCGGCACGATGTCGGCCGGCGTGCCTTCGTCGGCGATCTCCTCGGCGGTCTTGCCGAACGCCAGCACCTGCGTCTGGGCGAAGAAGTTGCTCATCAGCAGGTCGTGCATGCTGCCGGTGCCCTCGACGGTGGGCAGGTCGTCGAGGGGCTGGCTGAAGCCGATGAAGTCGGCCGGCACCAACCGGGTGCCCTGGTGCAGCAATTGGTAGAACGCATGCTGGCCGTTGGTTCCCGGCTCGCCCCAGAAGATTTCGCCGGTGTCGGTGGTGACGGGCGTGCCGTCGGCGCGGGTGGATTTGCCATTGGACTCCATGGTCAGCTGTTGCAGATACGCGGCGAACCGCGCCAGGTCGTTGGAGTAGGGCAGCACCGCGCGTGACTGCGCGCCCATGAAGTTCGAGTACCACAGCCCGATCAGCCCCAGCAGCGCGGGCGCGTTCGATTCCAGCGGGGCGGTCTTGAAATGCCGGTCTACGATGTGGAATCCGGACAGGAAATCGGCGAAGGCCTCCTTACCGATGGCCGCCATCACCGACAGGCCGATCGCCGAATCGACCGAGTACCGTCCGCCGACCCAGTCCCAGAAGCCGAACATGTTGTCGGTGTTGATGCCGAAGTCGTCGACCAGGCGCTTGTTGGTGGAAACCGCCACGAAGTGCTTGGACACCGCGGCGTCGCCGAGGGCGTCGGTGAGCCAGCGGCGCGCGGCGGTCGCGTTGGTCAGCGTTTCCAGTGTGGAGAACGTTTTCGATGCGACGATGAAAAGCGTTGTGGCAGGGTCTAAGTCGGCCAGGGTGGCGATCAGGTCGGCCGGGTCGACGTTGGAGACGAACCGGGCCGAAATCCCGGCGTCGGCGTAGTGGCGCAGCGCCTGGTAGACCATCACCGGACCCAGATCCGAACCGCCGATGCCGATGTTGACCACCGTGCTGATTCTTTTCCCGGTCGCCCCGGTCCATTCACCGCTGCGTAACCGGTCGGTGAAGTCGCCCATCCGGTCGAGTACCTCGTGCACGTCCTCGACCACGTTGTGGCCGTCGACGATCAGCTCGGCGTCCCGGGGCAGCCGCAGCGCGGTGTGCAGCACCGCCCGGTCCTCCGAGACGTTGATGTGGGCGCCGGCGAACATCTCGTCGCGACGGTCTTCGAGGTTAGCCGTCCGTGCCAGATCGATCAGTAGCCGCAGCGTCTCTCGGGTGATGCGGTGTTTGCTGTAGTCGATGTAGAGGTCGCCCACCGAGACGGTGAGGTCGCGGCCGCGGTCGGGATCCTCGTCGAACAACTTGCGCAGATGGGTCGCGCCGATTTGTTCGTGATGCCTGCGCAGGGCGTCCCACGCTGGGGTGGCGGTGATGTCGGGCAGGCTTTGCAGGGAGCTCATGCTTTCGACCCTAGTGACGGTCGCAAGCGCGGCGTTGGGGGCACCTCAGTGGCCGAGCCGGCCCCTGCCCAACCTCAGCAGCAGGATCGCGAGGTCCTTGCCGTCGGGACCCAGCTCGCTGTAGCGCTCGATCACCTTCATCTCGCGGCTGTGCACGAGCCGCGTGCCGCCGGACGCCATCCGTACCTTGCCGATCGCCTGCGAAACCTCGGTGCGCCGCTTCACCGCGGCGAGGATCTCGGCGTCCAACCGGTCGATCTCGTGGCGCAGGTCGTCGATGCTCAACTCTTCGGCGGCGGTCTGTGGGGTTTCCACCGTGTCAACCTTCATCTCTGCTAACTCCGCATTGTCGGGATGTGGGGGTTGTGGTCTCATCCGGTTTCGGGCCTCACAAGAAGAGACGAGCCCCGATTTCGCCGAAGCGGACCACGGGGCTCAGGTGAAGCAGCTAGACCACGGGGACCGCGAACCGGTACCCGTAGAAAAATCGGCGGCAGTTCGGGGTGAAGGCCTGCCGACGGCACTGCGCGTTGAGCACAAAACGAGTGTGCCACTAAAAACGGCTTACGCGCAAAAATGTATGCGTGAACTGGTGATTACATCCGGGCGCCGCGCCGGCTTCCGAGGCCGCCTTCCGCGGGCGCCGCGGTGGCGTGCCGTTGTGGATTCCCTTAACAATGCGCGAAGTTCGCGCCCATTTCGATTCCACCCCGTCAGCGCCGGCGAGAAACTCGGATGCGTTTAGCGCGGCTTTTTGTACTCGCGTGTAATTGCGTCGCCAATTTGAAAGGGCCGGGCATTACCACGCGAAACACGCCATTTCCGATGGGCGGATTTGGCGGGCGAAGGCCGCTCGGGGCACTAGCCTGGTCTCACGCCTGGGCGCGTTGCGTCGGTGGGCGGCGGTAAGTTTGGACCAACATGAGTGTGTACGTAACCGATCCCAATCTGGCCTCCGAAGCAGATCAGCTGCTGGAAGGCCTCAACCCGCAACAGCGCCAGGCGGTGGTGCACGAGGGTTCGCCGCTGCTGATCGTGGCCGGGGCGGGCTCGGGCAAGACCGCGGTGCTCACCCGCCGCATCGCCTACCTGATCGCGGCGCGCGGAGTCGGGGTCGGCCAGATCCTGGCCATCACCTTCACCAACAAGGCCGCCGCGGAGATGCGCGAGCGGGTGGTGCGGCTGGTGGGCAACCGGGCCCGCGCCATGTGGGTGTCCACCTTCCACTCGACGTGTGTGCGGATCCTGCGCAACCAGGCGTCGTTGATCGAGGGCCTCAACTCCAACTTCTCCATCTACGACGCCGACGATTCCCGCCGGCTGCTGCAGATGATCGGGCGGGACATGGGGCTCGACATCAAGCGCTACTCGCCCCGGCTGCTGGCCAACGCCATCTCCAATCTGAAGAACGAGCTGATCGATCCCGCGGACGCCGTGGCCAAACTGACGGATGAGTCCGACGACCTGGTTCGCACCGTGGCCTCCGTGTACGGCGAATACCAGCGGCGGCTGCGCGCGGCCAACGCGTTGGACTTCGACGACCTGATCGGCGAAACCGTCGCCGTGCTGCGGGCCTTCCCGCAGATCGCCCAGCACTACCGGCGTCGATTCCGCCATGTCCTCGTCGACGAATACCAGGACACCAACCATGCGCAGTACGTCCTGGTGCGCGAACTCGTCGGTCACGGCGTCACGGAATCGGCCGACGATGTGTCCCCGGCGGAGTTATGTGTGGTCGGCGACGCCGATCAGTCGATCTATGCCTTCCGCGGCGCCACCATCCGCAACATCGAGGACTTCGAGCGCGACTACCCGGACGCGACAACCATTCTGCTGGAACAGAATTACCGCTCGACGCAGAACATCCTCTCGGCGGCCAACTCGGTGATCGCCCGCAACTCCGGGCGCCGGGAGAAACGGCTGTGGACCGACGCCGGCGCCGGCGAGTTGATCGTCGGCTACGTCGCGGACAACGAGCACGACGAGGCCAGGTTCGTCGCCGAGGAGATCGACGCGCTCGCCGACCGCGGCGAGATCACCTACAACGACGTGGCGGTGTTCTACCGCACCAACAACTCGTCGCGGTCGTTCGAAGAGGTGTTCATCCGCGCGGGCATTCCGTACAAAGTCGTTGGGGGAGTGCGCTTTTACGAGCGCAAGGAGATCCGCGACATCGTCGCCTATCTGCGGGTGCTGGACAACCCCGGCGATGCGGTCAGCCTGCGACGCATCCTCAACACCCCGCGCCGTGGCATCGGGGATCGCGCCGAGGCCTGCGTCGCGGTGTACGCCGAGAACACCGGCGCCAGTTTCGCCGACGCGCTGGTGGCCGCCGCCGAAGGCAAAGTGCCGATGCTGAATTCGCGCGCGGAGAAGGCGATCGCCGGTTTCGTCGAACTGCTCGACGAGCTCAGGGGCCGCCTCGACGAGGATCTCGGTGACCTGGTCGAGTCGGTGCTGGAGCGCACCGGATACCGCCGCGAGCTGGAGTCCTCCACCGATCCCCAGGACCTGGCCCGCCTGGACAACCTCAACGAACTCGTCAGCGTCGCACACGAATTCAGCACCGACAGGGCCAACGCGGCCGCGTTGGACGAGTCGTTGCAGGCGCCCGACGACGAAGACGTGCCGGACACCGGTGTGCTGGCGGAGTTTCTGGAGCGGGTTTCGCTGGTTTCCGACAGCGACGACATCCCCGACGACGGCGCCGGCATGGTCACCCTGATGACGTTGCACACCGCCAAGGGTCTGGAGTTCCCGGTGGTGTTCGTCACCGGCTGGGAGGACGGCATGTTCCCGCACATGCGGGCGCTGGACGATCCGACGGAACTGTCCGAGGAGCGGCGGCTGGCCTACGTCGGCATCACCCGCGCCCGCCAGCGGCTCTACCTGAGCAGGGCCATCGTCCGGTCGTCTTGGGGGCAGCCGATGCTGAACCCGGAATCGCGCTTCCTGCGCGAGGTTCCGCAGGAACTCATCGAGTGGCGGCGCACCGCGCCGGCCCCGTCGTTCAGCGCGCCGGTGAGCGGCGCGGGCCGATTCGGCGCGCCGCGCGCCGCGCCTACCCGGTCGGGCGCGGGCAAGCGCCCGCTGCTGGTGCTCGAGCCCGGCGACCGGGTGACGCACGACAAGTACGGGCTGGGCCGCGTCGAGGAAGTGTCCGGGGTGGGCGAATCGGCCATGTCGCTCATCGACTTCGGCAGCGCGGGGCGGGTCAAGCTGATGCACAACCACGCCCCGATCAGCAAGCTCTAGCAGCCGCGGGCGCCGGGCCCGCTAGGCCTCCAGCCAGCGCTTGGTTCGCGGGTGCAGGGCCAGCACCACGCTGGCGATCGGCAGTAGCGGCAGCAGGTGCACGATCCACGCGACGCGGGCGCCGGCGATGAACACCCCGATGTAGGTCAACACCGCGACCACCGCGCCGACCACGATGAGCCAGCGCCCAAAGGGCCGGCGCTGCAGCAACATGATCACGCCCGAAATGGTGGCCGCGGCGAACACCAGGGCCAGAAACGCGACGGCGGTGCAGAACAGCCGGTCGGACCGCCACCAGCCGGCGATCAGGTCGGTCGCCACCACCGAGGTCGCCCAGCCGCTGACGATGCTGACGGCGCACGCGGCGGCGGCCGTCCGGCCGCCCGGCTCGCCCGCCAGAGCGGGTCGGGGCCCGGCGCCGGGAGCGGCATAGGGCGGCGGTTGCGGCGGAATATGGGTGGTCGGTGACTCCGGCGCGATGGGAAGCGGTCCGGTGGGTGCACGGCGGATGATCCGCGTCTTGGAGTCCGACGGCGACGTCGACTCGGGCGGTTGCGGACCGGGAGGTGGCTGGTTCGGCGCGGTCACCTCAACCAGCGTAGTTACCGACCATAAGACCCCGCTTAGCCAACCATGGCACGGGATCGATGCGTTCGGTGCCGCCCTGGAGCACCTCGAAATGCAGGTGCGGACCGGTGGAGTTGCCCCGGTTGCCCATGGTGGCGATCTGGTCGCCGGCCATCACGCGCTGGCCGACGCTGACGAGGGTGGTGTTGACGTGGCCGTAGAGGGTCACCGTGCCGTCGGCGTGGCGCAGCTTGACCAGCGCCCCGTAGCCGGCGGCGGGACCGGCATCGATGACCACGCCGTCGGACACCGCGTAGATCGGCGTCCCGATGGAGTTGGCCAGGTCGATGCCGGCGTGCAGCACCCCCCAGCGGTAACCGAAGTTGGAGGTGAAGATGCCCTTGGTCGGCATCACGTAGAGCGGCTGCTGCAACCGCGCCTCGCGCTGGGCGCGGTCGTTGGCGAACGCGACGCCCTTGGCGAGCTCCTGGTTGTGCAGCGCGGCGGTCGCGGCCGGCTCGAGGGCGACCACCTGGGCGCCGCGAATGGTGTTGTTGCCGGAGCCGCCGGTGAGCGCCGACGCGTTCGCGGTCAGCACGGCCTCGGTCTTGGGGGTGTCGGCGTGGCTGGTGGCGGTGTGGGCCGCAGCGGCGGCAGCGCCGGCGGCCATCGCGGAGATCAGCAGGCGACCCCGGGCCGCGCTGGTCGGTTGCTTGCGATGCTGCCCGCCCTGCCGTGCCACCCCGACCACGTCGGTGGTGTGCGCGCGTCCGAGCCGCGGCGCGGCGGCGGGTGCGATGGCCACGCGCGGCAGCACCTCGGTCACGGGTGCGGCCAGCCACCGGGGGGACGGTTCGTCGTCGTCGTTCAGGTCGTCGAGCTCGGGGGCCAGCAGCACCTGCGCCGCGTTGTCGAACGTGGAGTCGTTGCTGTAGTCGAGGTCGCCGAGATCGCCCGCCTCGTCACGCCAATCGAGGTCGTCGAAGTCGAAGCCGTCGAGTGGGAGGATTTCGGTGACTTCGTTCCGATGGGGCTCGATACCCCGGCCGCCGGCGGCACGACCAACCCTCACCACGCCTGCTGTTTCGGCAGCAAAAGGTGCCAAACGGTGCTGGGACAAGCTGAAATGTCCTCGTATCGTGACCATAACGTTATCTGGACCCTAGGACGGTATCCGCTGACTCGCGGAACTGGCAACCTCGTCGCGCAATCCGGTCGAAATTGTGATTTGGGTCACGAACCGGGTACGCCGCTACGCCGTGAGCTGTGCCACATCGCCGGACGCGCCCGTAAGAGCCGGTTGGCCAGTGGATACAGTTCGTCCGTGCGAGTTGCCGAACGCGGCACCGCCCATCAAGAGGCCTAGCAGTTGAGTCGAGCGAAGACAGAGAGCCCATGGACCTTTTCGAGTATCAAGCCAAAGAATTGTTCGTCAAGCACAACGTACCGACCACGCCGGGGCGGGTGACCGACACCGCAGAGGGCGCGAAGGAAATCGCCACCGAGGTCGGCGCGCCGGTAATGGTCAAGGCGCAGGTCAAGGTCGGTGGGCGCGGCAAGGCGGGCGGCGTCAAATACGCGGCGACCCCGGACGACGCCTACGAACACGCCAAGAACATCCTCGGTCTCGACATGAAGGGCCACGTCGTCAAGAAGCTGTTGGTCGCCGAGGCCAGCGACATCGCCGAGGAGTACTACATCTCCTTCCTGCTCGACCGCGCCAACCGCACCTACCTCGCGATGTGCTCGGTCGAGGGCGGCATGGAAATCGAGGAGGTCGCCGCCACCAAGCCCGAGCGGCTGGCCAAGGTCCCGGTGGACGCCGTCCAGGGGGTCGACCTGGCGACCGCGCGCTCCATCGCCGAACAGGGCCACCTGCCCGCAGAGGTGCTCGACGCCGCCGCGATCACCATCCAGAAGCTCTGGGAGCTCTTCGTCGCCGAGGACGCCACGCTGGTCGAGGTCAATCCGCTGGTGCGCACCCCCGACGACCGGATCCTGGCGCTGGACGGCAAGGTCACCCTGGACGCCAACGCCGACTTCCGCCAGCCCGGCCACGCCGAGTTCGAGGACCGCGACGCCACCGACCCGCTCGAGCTCAAGGCCAAGGAGCACGACCTCAACTACGTCAAGCTCGACGGCGCCGTCGGCATCATCGGCAACGGCGCCGGCCTGGTCATGTCGACCCTCGACGTCGTCGCCTACGCGGGCGAGAAGCACGGCGGAGTGAAGCCGGCCAACTTCCTCGACATCGGTGGCGGCGCGTCGGCCGAGGTGATGGCGGCGGGGCTGGACGTCATCCTGAACGACAAGCAGGTCAAGAGCGTGTTCGTCAACGTGTTCGGCGGCATCACCTCGTGCGACGCCGTCGCCAACGGCATCGTGACCGCCCTCAACATGCTCGGTGACGAGGCCAACAAGCCGCTCGTGGTGCGGCTGGATGGCAACAACGTCGACGAAGGCCGGCGCATCCTGGCCGCGGCCAACCACCCGCTGGTGATCCAGGCCGACACGATGGACGCCGGAGCCGACAAAGCCGCCGAGCTGGCGAACAAGTAAGGGAGCCAACACATGTCGATCTTCCTGAACAAGGATTCCAAGGTCATCGTCCAGGGCATCACCGGCGGCGAGGGCACCAAGCACACCGCGCTGATGCTGAAGGCCGGCACCCAGGTGGTCGGTGGCGTGAACGCCCGCAAGGCGGGCACCACGGTCTCGCACGTCGACCCAGTCGGCAAGGACGTCGAACTGCCGGTGTTCGCCACCGTCGCGGAGGCGATGAAGGAGACCGGCGCCAACGTTTCCGTGGTCTTCGTGCCGCCGAAATTCGCCAAGGACGCGATCATCGAGGCGATCGACGCCGAGATCCCGCTGCTGGTCGTCATCACCGAGGGAATCCCGGTGCAGGACACCGCTTTTGCGTGGGCCTACAACGTCGATAAGGGGCAGAAGACCCGCATCATCGGGCCGAACTGTCCCGGCATCATCACGCCGGGCGAGGCGCTGGCGGGTATCACCCCGGCCAACATCACCGGTCCGGGACCGGTCGGGCTGGTGTCCAAGTCGGGCACCCTGACCTACCAAATGATGTACGAGCTGCGCGATTTCGGGTTCACCACGTCGATCGGCATCGGCGGTGACCCGGTGATCGGGACGACGCACATCGACGCCATCGAGGCCTTCGAGAAGGACCCCGACACAAAGGTCATCGTGATGATCGGCGAGATCGGCGGGGACGCCGAGGAGCGGGCCGCCGACTACATCAAGGCCAACGTCTCCAAGCCGGTCGTCGGCTATGTCGCGGGATTCACCGCGCCGGAGGGCAAGACGATGGGCCACGCCGGCGCCATCGTGTCCGGCTCGTCGGGCACCGCGGCCGCCAAGAAGGAGGCCCTGGAGGCGGCCGGCGTCAAGGTCGGTAAGACCCCGTCGGAGACCGCGGCCCTGGCCCGGGAGATCCTGCAGAGCCTGTAGTTACCCACTGGGACCGTGGTCAGATCGCGAATCCGCGAACTGGCCACGGTTTCGTTTCGGCCTCAGCCATCCGTTAGCCTGTCGAACTAACAGTTGCCAGGAGGTTCGTCATGCCGGTGGATCCGCGTACTCCGGTGCTCGTCGGGGTCGGCCAGTTCACCGAGCGCATCGACGATCCCGACTATCGGGGCATGTCGGCGGTCGATCTCGCGACCGCGGCCGCGCGAGCGGCTCTTGCGGATACCGGCGCCAAAGGCGTCGCCAAGGCCGTCGACACCATCTTCGGGCTGCGGCAATTCGAGATCTCCGGACCGATGCCGGCGACGCTGGGCAGGTCCAACAACTACCCGCGTTCGGTGATGAACCGGCTGGGCGGCGACCCGGCCCGCGTGGTGCTCGAACCGGTCGGGGGGCAGGGTCCGCAGAAGCTTGTCACCGAGGCGGGCAATGCCATCGTGGCCGGCGACGCCGAAGTCGTGCTGATCATGGGCTCGGAGCCGGGGTCGACGGCTCGTTACTTCGCCAACCGTGATGACAAGCCCGACTTCACCGAGCACGTCGAGGGTCAGCTGGAGGACCGGGGTCACCAGATCTCCAGCTACATCGACGAGTACACGATCCAGCACGGCCTGACCGGCGCCCCCGTGCAGTACGGGCTTCTGGAGAATGCCCGCCGCGCCCGCCTTGGGCGCAGCGTGGCCGACTACCGGCGCGAAATGGCCGAACTGTTCGCCCCGATGTCGAAAGTGGCTGCCAAGAACCCGTTTTCGTCATCACCGGTCGAGCGGTCGATCGAGGAGATCATCACGATCACCGACGACAACAGGATGATCAGTGACCCGTACCCGCGTCTGCTCGTCGCCCGCGATCAGGTCAATCAGGGCGCCGCGGCGGTGTTGATGTCGGTCCAGGCGGCGAGGAGCCTCGGGGTGGCCGAGGACAACTGGGTCTATCTGCACGGCCACTCGGACATGGTCGAGCAGGCGATGCTCGATCGCGCCGACCTGGGCGCCAGCCCGGCCGCCGTCCATGCGGCGCGCGAAGCGCTGCGGGTGGCCGGAATCGGCGTCGACGACGTCGCCACCTTCGATCTGTACAGCTGCTTTCCGTTTCCGGTGTTCGTCATCTGCGAAGCCCTGGGCATCGCCGGCGACGACCCGCGCGGCCTGACCCTGACCGGCGGATTGCCGTATTTCGGCGGCCCCGGCAACAGCTATTCGCTGCATGGTATCGCCGAGACGGTCACCCAGATGCGGGACAGGCCAGGGCAATTCGGGTTCGTCGGCGCCAATGGCGGCATCATGAGCAAGTACTCGGTCGGTATTTACTCGACCACGCCGGTGGACTGGCGCAGCGACAACTGCGCGGAGCTGAGAACGCAGATCGCCGCACTCCCGAAGGTCGCCGTCACGAAGAAGGCCGACGGTGCGGCAACCATCGAGACGTACTCCGTGCGCTACGACTGGCCGGTCCGCACCGGCATCATCGTCGGCAGGCTCGCCGCGGACAACACGCGATTCATGGCCACCACCGACGACGACGATCTCGTGGCGTTGATGTGCGACGGCGACCCCCTCGGCGCGGAGATCTTCGTGTGGTCAACCGACAACGGCAACCGGGCTTCGCTGGGGTAGGCCCGGCCGTGGTTTATGCCTCGCGGATCCGACCCGGCGTCAGACCAGGGCGGCCAGCTTGCCGGCCAGCCGCTCGACGTAGGCGGCGACCTCGTCCTCCGAGCGGTCCGGTAGGCCGAACAGCACCTCGGTCACCCCGAGCTCGGCCCACTTGGCGAGCTTCTCGGGCACCGGCTTGAAGTCCAGCGCCACGATCTGCGGGGCGCCGTCGCGGCCGGCCGCCGCCCAGGTGTCCTGCAGCAACTTCACCGGCTCGTCGATGTCGAAGTCGCGCGGGGTGGTGATCCAGCCGTCGGCGCTGCGGGCGATCCATTTGAAGTTCTTCTCCGTGCCGGCCGCGCCGACCAGCACGGGAATGTGGGCCTGCACGGGCTTGGGCCACGCCCAGCTCGGCCCGAACTTCACGAACTCGCCGTCGTAGGCGGCCTCCTCCTTGGTCCACAGCTCGCGCATCGCCTCGATGTATTCGCGCAACATCGTGCGGCGCCGGGCGGGCGGCACGCCGTGGTCGGCGAGCTCGTCGGTGTTCCATCCGAATCCGACGCCGAGGCTCACCCGCCCGCCGGACAAATGATCGAGCGTGGCAATGCTTTTCGCCAACGTGATCGGGTCATGTTCGACGGGCAGCGCCACCGCGGTGGACAGTCGCACCCGCGACGTCACGGCGCAGGCCGCGCCCAGGCTTACCCATGGGTCTAGTGTCCGCATGTAGCGGTCGTCGGGCAGCGATTCGTCACCCGTCGTCGGATGGGCCGCCTCCCGCTTGACCGGGATGTGGGTGTGTTCCGGCACGTAGAAGGTGGTGAAGCCGTGTTCGTCGGCAAGCTTCGCGGCCGCCGCCGGGGAGATGCCACGGTCGCTGGTAAAAAGCACAAGCCCGTAATCCATGCAGAGAATTAGAACGTGTTCTACCTCCGCGGAGCAAGCGGCCGCCCTGACGGCATGGATCGGTGCCCAAGCCGGTGGTCACGGCGCGGGCGTTCGGAAGTGCGCTAGCGTGGTTGATCGATCGCGTCGCGACGCACCCGCCGGGCACGGCGGTTACGGAACGGCGCGCCCGCAAGCACAGCGCCGCGATGCAACCGCGGTGGCCGCACCGGCACTTCAAAGGCACAGCAACAGGAGGAGCCAATGACCTACTCGCCCGGTAGCCCCGGATACCCGCCCGCGCAGCCCGGCGGCTCCTACACCGGCGGCACGCCGTCGTTCACCAAGGACGACGACGGCACGTCGAAGCTCCCGCTCTACCTGACCATCGCGGTGGTAGTGCTGGGCCTGGCGGTGTATCTGCTGAACTTCGGGCCGACGTTCACCATCGGCGCCGACCTGGGCCCGGGCGTCGGCGGACGCGCCGGCGACGCGGGCACCGCCGTCATCGTCGCGCTCCTGGCCGCGCTGCTCGCGGGGCTGAGCCTGGTGCCCAAGGCCAAGAGCTACACCGGAATCGTCGCGGTCATCGCGGTTTTGGGTGCGTTGTTGGCCATCACCGAGACGATCAACCTGCCCACCGGCGTCTCGATCGGCTGGGCGATGTGGCCGCTGGTGGCGTGCAGCGTGCTGCAGGCGATCGCCGCCGTCGTCGCCGTCCTGCTGGAGGCCGGCGTCATCACCGCGCCGGCACCCCGGCCGAAATACGACCCCTACGCCCAGTACGGCCAGTACGGGCAGTACGGCCAGTACGGCCAGCAGCCCTATTACGGTCAGCAGCAGTCGCCCCAGCACCCCGGCTACGGATCGCAGTACGGCGGCTACCAGCCCAGCCAGGCCCCGACTCAGACCGCGGTGCAGACCGGCGGCTTCGGCGCCCAGCCGCAGTCGGGCCCCCAGCCGGCCGCGCAGCAAGGACCCAACACGCCGCCCACCGGCTTTCCCAGCTTCAGCCCGCCGCCCGCGGCCGGTTCCGAGGGTTCGGCGCCCAATTACTCTGGACAGGGCGGCGGCCAGCAGCCCTACGGCCAGGAGCAGCAGCCGCCCTCGTCGCCGTCTGGTCCAGCGCCCTCCTAACCGTGCGCCCTCGCGGCTAGTCGGGACGTACGCCAAAGAGTGAAGAGGGTGTCGGAAGGCGCGGACAACCGGCCGGCGGGCGCTCGCCAGGCGCGTGACCTCGTCCGGGTCGCGTTCGGCCCGGCGGTGGTGGCCCTGGTCATCATCGCCGCCGTCACGCTATTGCAGCTGTTGATCGCCAACAGCGACATGACCGGTGCGCTGGGCGCGATCGCCAGCATGTGGCTCGGCGTGCACCAGGTGCCGATCTCGATCGGCGGCCGCGAGCTGGGCGTCATGCCGTTGCTGCCGGTGCTGCTGATGATCTGGGCGACCGCGCGCAGCACCGCCCGGGCCACCTCCCCGTATTCCTCCTGGCTGGTGATCCGCTGGGTCGTCGCGTCGGCGCTGGGCGGGCCGCTGCTGATCGCGGCCATCGCTCTGGCGGTCATTCACGACGCGTCGTCGGTGATCACCGAGCTGCAGACGCCCAGCGCCCTGCGCGCATTCGCCAGCGTGCTCGTCGTGCACGCCCTCGGCGCCGCGATCGGCCTGTGGTCGCGGGTGGGGCGGCGGGCGTTGGCGGCGGCGTCGCTGCCGCTTTGGCTGGGCGATGCGCTGCGCGCCGCGTCGGCCGGGGTGCTCGCGCTGCTCGGGCTTTCCGGCCTGGTGACCGCGGGCTCGCTGGTGGTGCATTGGGCAACGATGCAGGACCTTTACGGCATCACCGATTCGATCTTCGGGCAGTTCAGCCTCACGGTGCTGTCGATCTTGTACGCGCCCAACGTCATTGTGGGCACCGCGGCGATGGCGGTCGGGTCCAGCGCTCATGTGGGCTTCGCGGCGTTCAGTTCGTTCACCGTCTTCGGTGGCGACATTCCGGCGCTGCCGATCCTGGCCGCGACCCCCCGGCCGCCGCTCGGGCCGGTATGGGTGGCGCTGCTGATCATCGGCGCCTCGGCCGGGGTGGCCGTCGGGCAGCAGTGCGCCCGGCGGGCGCTGCCGCTGATCCCCGCGATGGCCAAGCTTCTGGTCGCGTCGGTGATCGGGGCGCTGGCGATGTCCCTGCTCGCCTACGGCGGCAGCGGCCGGCTGGGAAACTTCGGTGACGTCGGCGTCGACCAGGGGACCCTGCTGGGCGGGGTGTTCTTCTGGTTCGCGGTCGTCGGCGGGATCACGGTGGTGATGAGCGGGGGCATCCGGGCGCGGCCGCGGCGGCCCAAGCCCGCGCCGCCGCAGGAACCGGCGGACTTCGCGGAGGCGTTCGAAGGGCCGGACGACGAGGCGCCGACCGGTGTTCCCGACCCGGACGATGTCGCCGAGCACGACGCGCCGGTCAGCGACGACGACGCCCCGGTGGGCGACGACGACGGGCCGCCCCCCGACGAGGCGAAGCCGACCGCGCCCGACCGCGAGACCGGCGAGTAGCTCCCACTAGGCTCTGTCCCTGTGGCCGAACAGCTTCAGGTGCCCCCGAGTGCGCCGGCACGGGTGGTGGTGCTGGCATCGGGCACCGGCTCGTTGTTGAGCTCCCTACTCGAGGCCGCCGTCGGCGACTACCCGGCCCGCGTGGTCGCGGTCGGCGCCGACCGCGATTGCCTGGCCACCGAGATCGCCGCGGGGGCGGCGCTACCCACCTTCACGGCCCGGCTCGGCGATCATTCCGACCGGGGCGCCTGGGACGCGGCCATCACCGAAGCCACCGCCGCGCACTCCCCGGATTTGGTGGTGTCCGCGGGCTTCATGAAAATACTTGGGCCGCAATTTCTTTCCCGGTTCTACGGGCGGATCATCAACACCCACCCCGCGCTGTTGCCGGCCTTCCCGGGCGCACACGGCGTGGCCGACGCGTTGGCCTACGGCGTCAAGGTCACAGGCTGTACGGTGCACCTGGTGGATGCCGGGACCGACACCGGGCCGATCCTGGCGCAGCAATCCGTGCCGGTGCTCGACGGTGACAGCGAGGAGACCCTGCACGAACGCATCAAGGTCACCGAACGGAAGCTCCTGGTGGACGTGGTGGCCGAGATCGCGACCGGCGGCCTGACCCTGGTCGGGAGAACAGCGACGATCGGACGAAAGGCGACCAATCGATGAGCACCGACGACTGGCCGGAGACGGCGAAAAGGCCGATCCGCCGCGCGTTGATCAGCGTCTACGACAAGACCGGGCTCGTCGAACTCGCCCGGGGACTGGCGGACGCGGGCGTAGAGATCGTCTCGACCGGGTCGACGGCGAAGACCATTGCCGACAAAGGCATTCCGGTCACCCGGGTCGAGGAGCTGACCGGCTTCCCCGAGGTGCTCGACGGCCGGGTCAAGACGCTGCACCCGCGGGTGCACGCCGGCCTGCTGGCGGATCTGCGCAAACCGGAACACGCCGCGGCGCTCGAGGAACTCGGGATCGCGGCGTTCGAACTGGTCGTCGTCAACCTGTATCCGTTCAGCGAGACCGTCGACTCGGGCGCCAGCATCGACGAGTGCGTCGAGCAGATCGACATCGGCGGCCCGTCGATGGTCCGCGCGGCCGCGAAGAACCACCCCAGCGTGGCGGTGATCACCGACCCGCGCGGCTATGACGGCGTGCTGGCGGCGGTGCGCCACGGCGGCTTCACCCTCGCCGAGCGCAAAAAGCTGGCCGCGCTGGCGTTTGCGCACACCGCGGAATACGACATCGCGGTGGCGGGGTGGATGGAGTCGACGCTGGCGCCCGAGCATCCCCCGACGGCGTTCCCAAAGTGGTTGGGGCGCAGCTGGAGTCGCTCGACAATGCTGCGCTACGGGGAGAACCCGCACCAGCAGGCGGCGCTCTACAGCGACCCCGGCGCCTGGCCGGGCCTGGCGCAGGCCGAGCAGCTGCACGGAAAAGAGATGTCCTACAACAACTTCACCGACGCGGACGCGGCCTGGCGGGCCGCCTTCGACCATGAACAGACCTGTGTCGCCATCATCAAGCACGCCAACCCCTGCGGGATCGCCATCTCGTCGGAATCGGTGGCCGACGCGCACCGCAAGGCCCACGAATGCGACCCGCTGAGCGCCTTCGGCGGCGTCATCGCCGCCAACACCGAGGTCAGCCTCGAGATGGCCGAGTACGTGAGCACCATCTTCACGGAGGTGATCATCGCCCCCGCCTACGCGCCCGGGGCGCTGGAGGCCCTGACGCGCAAGAAGAACGTCCGGGTGCTGGTGGCCTCCGAGCCGCTGACGGGCGGCACTGAGCTGCGGCCCATCAGCGGCGGGCTGCTGGTGCAGCAACGCGACGAGCTCGACGCGCACGGCGACAACCCGGCGAACTGGACGCTGGCGACCGGATCACCGGCCGATCCGGCCACGTTGACGGACCTGGTCTTCGCGTGGCGCGCGTGCCGCGCGGTCAAGTCGAACGCCATCGTGATCGCCGGCGGCGGCGCGACCATCGGCGTCGGCATGGGCCAGGTGAACCGGGTCGACGCCGCCCGGTTGGCGGTCGAACGCGGCGGCGACCGGGTGCGCGGCGCGGTCGCGGCCTCGGACGCGTTCTTCCCGTTCCCCGACGGCCTCGAGACGCTGACCGCCGCCGGGGTGAAGGCGATCGTGCACCCGGGCGGGTCGGTGCGCGACGAGGAGGTGACGGCGGCGGCAGCCAACGCCGGCGTCACGTTGTATCTCACCGGGGCCCGCCACTTCGCCCACTGAACGCTCAGCGCGTGAGCCGGTTGGGCAACGCGTAGCGTGGAGTGGTGCCATCACCCAGCAATCTGCCCCGCACCGTCGGCGAACTGCGTGCCGCCGGTCACCGCGAGCGGGGAGTCAAACAGGAAATCCGGGAAAACCTGCTGACGGCGTTGGCCGAGGGTGACGAGGTCTGGCCGGGGATCCTGGGTTTCGACGACACCGTGCTGCCCCAGCTGGAGCGGGCACTCATCGCGGGTCACGACTTCGTCCTGCTCGGCGAGCGCGGCCAGGGCAAGACGAGGCTGCTGCGGGCCCTCGTCGGCCTGCTCGACGAGTGGACGCCGGTGATCGCCGGGGCCGAACTGGGCGAGCATCCCTATTCGCCGATCACACCGGAATCCATCCGCAAGGCCGCGACGCTGGGCGACGACCTGCCGATCGAGTGGCGGCACCGCAGCGAGCGGTACACCGAGAAGCTGGCCACCCCCGACACCAGCGTCGCCGACCTGGTCGGCGACATCGACCCGATCAAGGTGGCCGAGGGCCGCAGCCTCGGCGACCCGGAAACCATCGCCTACGGGTTGATCCCCCGCGCCCACCGCGGCATCGTCGCGGTCAACGAGCTCCCCGACCTCGCCGAGCGCATTCAGGTGTCGATGCTCAACGTGATGGAGGAGCGCGACATCCAGGTCCGCGGGTACACCCTGCGCCTGCCGCTGGACGTGTTGGTGGTCGCCAGCGCCAACCCCGAGGACTACACCAACCGCGGCCGCATCATCACCCCGCTCAAGGACCGGTTCGGCGCGGAGATCCGCACCCACTACCCGCTGGAGCTCGAGGCGGAGGTCGGGGTCATCGTCCAGGAGGCGCACCTGTCCGCGCAGGTGCCCGACTACCTGATGCAGGTGATCGCCCGGTTCGCCCGGTACCTGCGGGAGTCCAACTCCGTCGACCAACGCTCCGGGGTGTCGGCGCGGTTCGCGATCGCGGCGGCCGAGACCGTGGCGGCGGCCGCCCGGCATCGCGGCGCGGTGCTGGGGGAGACCGACCCGGTGGCCCGGGTGGTGGACCTCGGCACGGTGATCGACGTGCTGCGCGGCAAGCTGGAATTCGAGTCCGGCGAGGAGGGCCGCGAGCAGGCCGTGCTCGAACACCTGCTGCGCCGCGCGACGGCCGATACCGCGTCGCGGGTGCTCGGCGGCATCGATGTCGGATCGTTGGTGTCCGCGGTCGAGGGCGGCTCGGCGGTCACGACGGGCGAGCGGGTGTCGGCCAAGGACGTGCTGGCCGCGGTTCCGGCCCTGCCGGTGGTGGACAAGATCGCGGCCAAGGTCAACGCCCAGTCCGAGGGCGAGCGCGCCGCAGCGCTGGAGCTAGCGCTGGAGGCGCTCTATCTGGCCAAGCGCATCGACAAGGTGTCCGGGGAGGGCCAAACCGTCTATGGCTAACCCTGTTTCGAGGGGTCACTCCTCCAGGTACTCGGCGTACACCGGCGGGCCCGACCCGCTGGCCCCGCCGGTGGACCTGCGCGAGGCCCTCGAGCAGATCGGCCAGGACGTCATGGCCGGCACGTCGCCGCGCCGCGCGTTGTCCGAGCTGTTGCGCCGCGGCAACAAGAACATGACCGGCGCCGACCGGCTGGCGGCCGAGGCGAACCGGCGGCGACGGGAGTTGTTGCGTCGCAACAACTTGGACGGCACCTTGCAGGAGATCAAGAAGCTGCTCGACGAGGCCGTGCTGGCCGAGCGCAAGGAACTGGCGCGGGCACTCGACGACGACGCCCGCTTCGGCGAACTGCAGCTCGACGCGCTGCCCGCCTCACCCGCCAAGGCCGTCCAGGAGCTCTCCGACTACAACTGGCGCAGCAACGAGGCCCGCGAAAAGTACGACCAGATCAAGGATCTGCTCGGACGCGAGATGCTCGATCAGCGCTTCGCCGGCATGAAGGAGGCGCTGCAGGGCGCCACCGACGAGGACCGTCAGCGCGTCAACGAGATGCTGAACGACCTCAACGAGCTGCTCGACAAGCACGCCCGCGGTGACGACACCCAGCAGGACTTCGACGAATTCATGGACAAGCACGGCGAGTTCTTCCCGGAGAACCCGCGCAATGTCGACGAGCTGCTGGACTCGCTGGCCAAGCGCGCAGCCGCCGCGCAACGCTTCCGCAACAGCCTGAGCCCCGATCAGCGCGCCGAGCTGGATGCCTTGGCGCAGCAGGCATTCGGGTCGCCCTCGCTGGTGCAGGCGCTGAACCGGCTCGACGCGCACCTGCAGGCCGCCCGGCCGGGGGAGGACTGGACGGGGTCCGAGCAGTTCTCCGGCGACAATCCGTTCGGCATGGGTGAGGGCACCCAGGCGCTGGCCGACATCGCGGAGCTCGAGCAACTGGCCGAGCAGCTTTCGCAGAGCTACCCGGGCGCCACCATGGACGACGTCGATCTCGACGCGCTGGCGCGCCAACTCGGGGACCAGGCCGCCGTCGACGCCCGCACCCTCGCCGAATTGGAACGCGCCCTGGTCAATCAGGGCTTCCTGGACCGCGGTTCCGACGGCCAGTGGCGGCTTTCACCCAAGGCCATGCGCCGGCTCGGCGAGACGGCGTTGCGCGATGTGGCGCAACAGCTTTCCGGCCGACGCGGTGAGCGGGACCATCGGCGGGCGGGCGCGGCCGGTGAACTGACCGGTGCCACCCGGCCCTGGCAGTTCGGCGACACCGAGCCGTGGAACATCTCCCGCACCCTGACCAACGCGGTGCTGAGGCGTGCGGGCACCGCCACGCTGGACGGCGCCGCCGGATCGCTGAACATCACGGTCGACGACGTCGAGGTGTCCGAGACGGAGACGCGCACCCAGGCCGCGGTGGCGCTGCTGGTCGACACGTCGTTCTCGATGGTGATGGAGAATCGGTGGCTGCCGATGAAGCAGACGGCGCTGGCGCTCAACCATCTGGTGTGCACGCGATTTCGTTCGGATGCCCTGCAGATCATCGCGTTTGGACGGTACGCGCGGACGGTGACGGCCGCCGAGCTCACCGGTCTGGAGGGCGTCTACGAGCAGGGCACCAACCTGCATCACGCGTTGGCGCTGGCGGGTCGTCACCTGCGACGGCATCCCAACGCGCAGCCCGTCGTGCTGGTGGTGACCGATGGCGAGCCCACGGCTCACCTGGAGGACTTCGAGGGCGAAGGCACTACCGTGTTCTTCGACTACCCGCCGCATCCGCGGACGATCGCGCACACCGTGCGCGGGTTCGACGATATGGCCCGCCTCGGCGCGCAGATCACCATCTTCCGCTTGGGCAGCGACCCCGGCCTGGCCCGCTTCATCGACCAGGTCGCCCGGCGCGTCGAGGGTCGCGTCGTGGTACCCGACCTCGACGGCCTGGGTGCGGCGGTGGTGGGTGACTACCTCCGGTCCCGCCGCCGCTGATCCCAGGGATAGGTGCTCACTCGACCGGGTACACGGAGCGAGAAGGAGGAGACGCATGAGCAAGGTTCCGACGATCGAACTCAACAATGGTGTCAGCATCCCGCAGCTTGGCTTCGGGGTGTTCCAGATCAAGCCCGACGAGACAGCCGCGGCGGTCAAGACCGCGCTGGAGATCGGCTACCGACACATCGACACCGCCGAGATGTACGGCAACGAAGCCGAAGTGGGACAAGGCATTCGCGATGCCGGACTGGATCGCGCCGACGTCTTCGTCACCAGCAAGCTCAACAACGGTTTTCACAAACCCGACGACGCGCGCCGCGCGTTCGACCGCACGCTGAAGGCGCTGGAATCCGATTACGTGGACCTGTTTCTCATCCACTGGCCGCTGCCGACGCTGTACGACGGCGACTTCGTCTCGACTTGGAAGGTCTTCGAGGAGTTCGCCCGGGACGGGCGCGCCCGCAGCATCGGTGTCTCGAATTTCCAAGTGGCGCACCTGGAACGGCTCGCCAGCGAAACCGACACGGTGCCGTCGGTCAACCAGATCGAGCTTCATCCGTACTTCGGTAATAAGGAGGTCCGGGCGTACGGACGCGAGCACGGCATCGCCACCGAGGCGTGGGCGCCCATCGCGCAGGGCAAGGTGCTCGATGACCCGGTGATCAACCGCATCGCCGATGCCCGGGGTAAGTCGGCGGCGCAGGTGGTGTTGCGCTGGCACATTCAGCGGGGCGACATCGTCTTTCCGAAGTCGGTGACCCCGGAGCGGGTCAAAGAAAACTTCGAGCTTTTCGACTTCGAGTTGGACGATTCCGACATGGACGCGATTTCAGCCCTGGACAAGGGCGAGTCGGGACGCAACGGGCCCAACCCCGACAAGTTCGACTACGTGCCGAGCTGAGACGCGCGGCTACCCGCGCGGCCGGCGCGCCTTGCGGAGAATGCCGACACCGCCCCAAAGCGACCAGCCGCGAATTCGCACCGTCGGTGCGCCGGGCGTGCCCTGGCCGAGGACGCTGCGGTCGAAGTTGCCCATCACCCCGCGGCCGTGGATTTCGACGTTGACTTCGGGCGGCAGCAAAATGTTCTGCACGCCCATGATGGACATCGCGTGGATGTCGACCTCGGTCGAGGTGAAGTCGGCGTAGCGCAGATCGACCACCCCGCTGCCCCACAGCGTGAAGGTGGTGAGCTTCTTGGGCACGTTCCATCGACCCCGCCGCTCGAAGCCGCTCAGCAGGGCCAGCAGCAGTGTGGACGGCGCCGGGTTGGGCTTGCCGCCCCGGCGCGGGTTGACCGGTGCGCCCGGCAGGTCGGCCCGCAGCTGGTCCAGTTCCGCGTACGTTGTCGCGGCATAGGCCTTGGTCAAGCGGTCTTCGTAGTCCTTGAGCTGCAGGCGGCCCTGCTCGGCCGCGTAGGCCAGCAACTGCGCGATCTGGATGCGATCGGTGTCGGCCGCGCGCGACGATTCGTCGCGCGTGTCGTTCGCATCGGGTTGTGCAGAGTTGCTCATCACCCACGAGCCTACGACGTCCGGCTATTGCCGCAAGAGGATTGGTCAAACTGCAATGTTGCCCCGCGCCGCCGCGTCCACGCGGGGGCGGTTGTTTGACACCTGGCTAACTTGCCCAGCTAGGGGCGCGCTTCTGCAGGAACGCCAGCATGCCTTCGCGGGCTTCGTCGGACACGAAGAGGCGGGCCGATTCCTCGGCCAGCCGTTCCGCGTCGCGGTCGAACCCCTCCAGCACCGCGGCCGTCGTCAGCGCCTTGGAGGCCGCCAACCCCTGCGGCGAACCGCGGCCCGCGTCGGCGAGCAGTCCACCGACCGCGGTGTCGACGTCCTCGGCGGCCATCGTGATCAGCCCGATCTCCGCCGCGGCGCCGGCGTCAAACGTCTCGCCGGTCAGGTAGTAGCGCGCCGCGGCGCGCGGCGCCAGTTTCGGCAGCAGCGTCAGCGAGATGATCGCCGGCGCGACGCCGATGCGGGCCTCGGTCAGGGCGAAGGTGCTGCGCGGGCCGGCGACGGCGATGTCACACGCGCCGACGAGCCCGAACCCGCCGGCGCGGACGTGCCCATTGATCGCGGCGATCACCGGCCGCGGCGAGGACACGATGGCCCGCAACACCGCCGTCAATTCCCGGGCGCGGGCGAGAGCGAGGTCGAATGGGCTGCCGCCGCTGGCCTCCCCGAGGTCGGCCCCGGCGCAGAACGTGTTGCCGGTGTGCCCCAACACCACCGCGCGCACGGCCGGGTCCGCCGCGGCGTCGCGCAGGCCCCGGTGCAACTGCTCGACGAGCGCGGTCGACAGCGCGTTGCGGTTGTGGGGCGAGTTCAGCGTCAGGCGCGCGAACGGTCCGCCGCTGTCGGCGGGACCGGCGTATTCGACCAGCGTCTCCATCAGTACGACCGGGGCAGACCCAGCGATGTCTGCGCCACGAAGTTCAGCACCATCTCCCGGCTGACGGGGGCGATGCGGCCCAGCCGCGCCGAGGCGAGCATGGCGGCAACGCCGTACTCCTTGGTCAGCCCGTTGCCGCCCATCGACTGCACGGCCTGGTCCACCGAGCGGGTGGCCGCTTCGGCCGCAGCATATTTCGCCATGTTGGCCGCCTCCGCCGCGCCCGCGTCGTCACCGCTGTCATACAGCGCGGCGGCCTTCTGCATCATCAGCTTGGCCAGTTGCACCTCGATGTGGCACTGCGCCAACGGGTGCGACAGCCCCTGGTGCGCCCCGATCGGCGTGCCCCACACCTGGCGGGTCTTGACATAGTCGGCGGCCTTTTCGAGCGCGAACCGACCCATACCGACCGAGCTGGCGGCGCCCATGATCCGTTCGGGATTCAGCCCCGCGAAGAGCTGCGCGATCGCGGCGTCCTCCGAACCCACCAGCGCGTCGGCCGGCAGCCGGACGTCGTCGAGGAACACCTGGAACTGCCGCTCGGGACTGATCAGCTCCATTTCGATTGGCGTGTAAGTGAATCCGGGGGCGTCGGTGGGCACCACAAACAGCGCGGGACGCAGCTTGCCGGTCTTGGCCTCCTCGGTGCGGCCCACCACCAGGACGGCCTGCGCCTGGTCGATGCCGGAGATGTACACCTTCTGTCCTTTGAGGATCCAGTCGCCGCCGTCGCGCCGGGCGGTGGTGGTGATCTTGTGCGAGTTGGACCCGGCGTCGGGCTCGGTGATGGCGAAGGCCATCGTCAGGGTGCCGTCGGCGATGCCGGGAATCCAGCGTTTCTTCTGCTCGTCGGTGCCGAACTTGCTGATGATCGTGCCGTTGATCGCCGGCGATACCACCATCAGCAGCAGCGCGCTGCCCGCCGCCGCCATCTCCTCCATCACCAGCGACAGCTCGTACATGCCGGCGCCGCCGCCGCCGTACTCCTCGGGCAGGTTCACCCCGAGGAAACCGAGTTTGCCTGCCTCCGACCACAATTCGTCGGTGTGCTGCTGCGCGCGGGCCTTCTTCAGGTAGTACTCACTGCCGTAGTTGGCGGCCCAGGCGGCCACCGACTTGCGCAGGGCCCGCCGCTCCTCGCTCTCGATGAAGCTGGTGTCGGTCATGCTGGATCTCCTTCTGCTTGCGGCGCTTCCACCCTTGCCAGGACGGCGCCCACCTCGACTTGCTGACCGGTCTTGACGTTGAGTTCGACGAGCACCCCGTCGGTCGGTGCGGTGATGGTGTGTTCCATCTTCATCGCCTCGAGCCAGATCAACGCCTGGCCGGCCTCGACGGTGTCGCCGGCCGCGGCACCGATCCGAATCACGTTGCCGGGCATCGGCGCCACCAGGGACCCCTGTTCGACGGCCGAACCCGGTTCCGGGAAACGCGGCAGCGCGACCAGGTGCACGGGCCCGCGCGCCGAGTCGACGTAGACGTCGTCACCGTAGCGCGCGACCGTGAGGGCGCGCGCCACCCCGGAGCCGTCGGCCAGCACCACCTCGTCGGGCGTGGCCGAGACGAGCTGGACCTGTTCGTCGTCGGACAACCGCAATCCGGTTCTGGTGAAGCGGTATTCGACGCGGTGCTCACCGCCGTCGGCATCGCGGTAGGTCTTCACCTGGTAGCCGGACGGCAGGTTTCGCCAGCCGCTGGGCAGCGTGCCCAGGACGGGCGCGGCCGCGCGGTTGTGCGCGGCGTCGGAGAGCGCGGCCGCGATCGCGGACAACCGGACGGTGGCGGCGTCGGCCAGGGGGGCGGACAGCTTCTCCAAGCCGTGTGTGTCGAAAAACGCGGTGTCCGTGGCGCCGTCGAGAAAGGCGGGGTGGCGCAGGACGTTGACCAGCAACTCGCGGTTGGTGCGCAGGCCGTGCAGGCGGGTGCGGGCGAGCGCGTCGGCCAGCACCAGCGCCGCTTGGCGGCGCGTCGGCGCGTAGGAGATGACCTTGGCCAGCATCGGGTCGTAGTGGATGGACACCGTGGATCCGGCGGCGATGCCCGAATCGAGCCGGATGCCGGTCCGGCGCGCCAACGTGGTGAACCGCGCACCGACGCCGGGCACGTCGACGGTGTGCACGCGGCCCGCCTGCGGCTGCCAGCCCTGTGCGGGATCCTCGGCGTAGAGGCGGGCCTCGATCGAATGGCCCTGCGCGGGCGGGGGTTCGGTGTCGAGCCGACCGCCGTCGGCGACGGTGATCTGCAGTTCGACGAGGTCGAGCCCGGTGGTCTCCTCGGTCACCGGGTGCTCGACCTGCAGCCGGGTGTTCATTTCGAGGAAAAAGAAATCGCCGTCATCGTCGGCGAGGAATTCAACCGTCCCGGCGCCCGTGTAGCCGATGGCCTCGGCGGCCAGTCGGGCCGCGTCGAACAGCTTGGCCCGCATGCCGGGTGTGCGCTCGACCAAGGGGGAGGGGGCCTCCTCGATGATCTTCTGGTGCCGGCGCTGAATGGAGCATTCGCGTTCCCCGACGGACCAGACGGTGCCGTGGGCGTCGGCCATCACCTGCACCTCGATGTGGTGCCCGGTGGGCAGGTAGCGCTCGCAAAACACGGTCGGGTCGCCGAACGCGGATTGCGCCTCCCGGCGGGCCGCCTCTACTTCGCTTGCGAGAGAGCCCAATTCGCGGACGACCCGCATCCCGCGGCCGCCGCCGCCGGCGGAGGCCTTGACCAGCACCGGCAGCTGCGCCTCGGTGACCGTGTCGGGGTCGAGCTCGTCGAGCACCGGAACTCCGGCGGCGGCCATAAGCTTCTTGGACTCGATCTTGGAGCCCATCGCCCGCACCGCGTCCACCGGCGGCCCGATCCAGGTCAGGCCCGCGGCCTGCACGGCGGCGGCGAATTCGGCGTTCTCCGAGAGGAACCCGTATCCCGGATGCACGGCGTCGGCGCCCGCGGCGCGGGCGGCGGCGATGATCGCCTCCGCGTTGAGGTAGTCGTTGGTCTTCGGCAGCCGGACCCGGGCGTCGGCCTCGGCGACGTGCGGCGCGGCGGCATCCGGGTCGGTGTAGACCGCGACGGTGCCCAGGCCCAGCCGCCGGCAGGTGGCGAACACCCGTCGGGCGATCTCGCCCCGGTTGGCGACCAGCACTCGAGTGACCATGGGGCTCACATCCGGAAGACGCCGAAGTTCGACGTCCCCTTGATCGGGCCATTTGCGATGGCGGACAGACACATTCCCAACACGGTGCGGGTGTCGCGCGGGTCGATCACCCCGTCGTCGTACAGCATCCCGGACAGGACCAGCGGTAGCGACTCGGCCTCGATCTGCCCCTCGACGGCGGCTCGCATTGCGGCGTCGGCGTCCTCGTCGACCTGCTGGCCGCGGGCTTCGGCGGCGGCCCGCGCCACGATCGACAAGACACCCGCCAGCTGGGCGCCGCCCATCACCGCGGACTTGGCGCTGGGCCAGGCGAACAGGAACCGGGGGTCATAGGCCCGCCCGCACATGCCGTAATGGCCGGCGCCGTAGGAGGCGCCGATCAACAGCGAGATGTGCGGGACGGTCGAGTTGGAGACCGCGTTGATCATCATCGAGCCGTGCTTGATCATCCCGCCCTCTTCGTAGTCCCTGCCCACCATGTAGCCGGTGGTGTTGTGCAGGAACAACAGTGGAGTGTTGGAGCGGTTGGCCAGCTGGATGAACTGGGTCGCCTTCTGCGATTCATCGCTGAACAGCACGCCGCGCGCGTTGGCCAGGATGCCCAGCGGGTAGCCGTGCAGGCGGGCCCATCCCGTCACCAGCGATGACCCGTACATGGCCTTGAATTCGTCGAATTCGGAGCCGTCGACGATGCGGGCGATCACCTCGCGTGGGTCGAACGGGATGCGCAGATCCGCGGGCACGATGCCGATCAGCTCTTCGGCGTCGAACAACGGATCGATGACCGGCCCGGGCGCCGGGCCCTCTTTGCGCCAGTTGAGCCGGGCGACGATACGGCGGCCGATGCGGATGGCGTCCAGCTCGTCGACGGCGAAGTAATCCGCCAAACCGGATACGCGGGAATGCATTTCGGCCCCGCCCAGCGATTCGTCGTCTGACTCCTCGCCGGTGGCCATCTTCACCAGCGGCGGGCCGGCGAGGAACACCTTCGAGCGTTCCTTGATCATCACCACGTGGTCGGACATGCCGGGAATGTAGGCACCACCGGCGGTGGAGTTGCCGAATACCAGGGCGATGGTGGGGATGCCGGCGGCCGACAGGCGGGTCAGGTCGCGGAACATCCGCCCGCCGGGGATGAAGATCTCCTTCTGGGTGGGCAGGTCCGCCCCGCCGGACTCCACCAGGGAGATGACCGGCAGCCGGTTTTCGAACGCGATCTGGTTGGCGCGCAGGATCTTTTTCAGGGTCCACGGGTTGCTGGTGCCGCCCTTGACGGTCGGGTCGTTCGCGACGATCAGGCATTCCACCCCGCACACCACGCCGATCCCGGTGACCGTGCTGGCGCCGACGGTGAACGCGGTGCCGTAGGCCGCCAGCGGGCTGAGCTCCAAGAACGGGGAGTCGGGGTCCACGAGCAACTCGATGCGTTCGCGGGCGGTCAGCTTGCCGCGGGCGTGGTGGCGCTCGACGTACTTGGGACCGCCGCCCGCAAGCGCTTTGGCGAGTTCGGCGTCGATCTCCTCGAGCCGGGAGGTCGCGGTCGACGCCGCGTCGGAGTAGGCGGCCGATTGCGGGTCGAGGGTGGACTGCAGGACGGTCATGACCACCGCCGACGATGCAGAGCGAAGCGATGAGGAGGAGACGGTGTGATCATGATTGATATCCAAGCGTTTTCGCGGCCAGTGCGGTCAGTATCTCGGTGGTTCCGCCGCCGATGCCCAGGATCCGCATGTCGCGGTACTGGCGTTCGACTTCGGATTCGGCCATGTAGCCCATGCCGCCGAACAGCTGCACCGCCTGGTTGGCCACCCATTCGCCGGCCTCGACGGCGGTGTTCTTGGCGAAGCACACCTCGGCGATCAGGTTGGTCTCGCCGGCGAGCTGGCGCTCGACCACGTTGCGGGAGTAGACGCGGGCGACGTCGATGCGCCGGGCCATCTCGGCGAGCGTGTTCTGCACCGACTGGCGTGAGATCAGTGGCCGGCCGAAGGTCTCCCGGTCGCGGCACCACTGCAGCGTCAGGTCCAGGCACCGCTGGGCGCTCGAATACGCCTGTGCGGCAAGGCCGATTCGCTCGGCCACGAAGGCCTGCGCGATTTGCAGGAAGCCGCTGTTCTCGGCGCCGACCAGGTTGGCCGCCGGCACCCTGGCGTCGACGAAGGACAGCTCGGCGGTGTCGGAGGACCGCCATCCCATCTTGGCCAGCTTGCGGCTCACCTCGAAACCCGGTGTGCCCTTCTCGATCACCAGCAGGGACACCCCCGCCGCCCCGGGCCCGCCGGTGCGCACCGCGGTGACGACGTAGTCGGCGCGGACCCCGGAGGTGATGTAGGTCTTGGCGCCGTTGACCACGTAGTGATCCCCGTCCCGGACCGCCGAGGTTCGCAGGTGCCCGACGTCCGAACCGCCGCCGGGCTCGGTGATGGCCAGCGCGCCGATCTTGTCGCCGGCCAGCGTCGGCCGGACGAACTCCATGATCAGCCGTTGATCGCCGGAGGCGATCATGTGCGGCACCGCGATGCCACAGGTGAACAGTGACGCGAAAACACCACCGGGAGCGCCGGTCTGGTGCACCTCCTCGCAGATGATCACCGCGTCCGCGCCGTCGCCCCCACCCCCGCCAACCGCCTCGGGAAAGTTCGCGCCCAGCAGCCCGGCCGCCCCGGCGCGCCGGTGCAGTTCGCGCGGGAGCTCGCCGACGCGTTCCCACTCGTCGACGTGGGGCAGGATCTCCCGTTCGGTGAAGGAGCGCACCGTCTTTCGCAACTCTTCGCGCTCCGGCGTCGTCCAAAGATTCATAGGAGCCTTTCGGGGATCTCGACGTGGCGGCCGCGCAGCCATTCACCCAGCCCCTTGGCCTGGGGGTCGAACCGCGCCTGATAGGCGACGCCCTGGCCGAGGATGCCGTCGATGACGAAGTTGATCGCGCGCAGGTTCGGCAGCACGTGGCGGGTGACGCCGAACTCCGCCGCTTCCGGCAGCAGCTCCCTGAGCTTCTCGACGGTCAGCGTGTTGGCCAGCCAGCGCCATTGTTCGTCGGTGCGGACCCAGACCCCCACGTTGGCCGAGCCGCCCTTGTCGCCGCTGCGGGCCCCGGCGATGCGGCCCAGCGGCACGCGGCGGGTGGGCCCATCGGGCAACGGTTCCGGCAGCGGCGGGGGATCGGCGGGCGCGAGCTCCAAAGTGTCCGCGGCGCAGGGGATCTCGACTCGGGTACCGTCGGCGTGCACCGCGACGTGCGGCACCTCCTTGGCGTCCACGTAGCCCGCGGTGAACACCCCGTAGACCTGGCCGTCACCCGGCGGGGCGGTCACGTGAAAGCCCGGGTAGCTGGCGAGCGCCAATTCCACGGCGGCCGAGGAGAATTGGCGCCCGACGTTCGCGGGATCGGGATCGCGGACCACGCAGTGCAGAAGCGCGCTGGCCGCTTCCTCGGTGTCGGCGTCGGTGTGGTCGGTGCGGGCGAGCGACCACTGCAGCTCCGCGGGCTTGACCGTGAGCGCGGCCTCGAGCTGCCGGCGCACCAAGTCGGCCTTGGCCTCGATGTCGAGACCGGTCAGCACGAACGTCATGGAATTGCGGAATCCGCCGATGCTGTTCAGCGACACCTTGTAGGTGGGCGGCGGGGCCTCCCCGCGCACGCCGCTGATGCGCACCCGGTCGGGGCCGTCCGCGGACAGCTCGACGGTGTCCATCCGGGCGGTGACGTCGGGGTTGGCGTAGCGGGCGCCGCCGATCTCGTAGAGCAGCTGCGCCGTGACGGTGTCGACGCTGACGAGCCCGCCGGTGCCCGGGTGCTTGGTGATCACCGAGGAGCCGTCGGCGTGAACCTCGGCCAGCGGAAAGCCGGCGTGGCCCAGGTCGGAAACTTCGGTGAAGAAGGAGTAGTTGCCGCCGGTGGCCTGCACCCCGCACTCGATGACGTGGCCCGCGACCACCGCCCCGGCCAGCCGGTCGTAGTCGGTGCGCCCCCAACCGAAGTGCGCGGCGGCCGCCCCGACGATCACCGACGCGTCGGTGACCCGGCCCGTGACGACGACGTCGGCGCCGTCGTCCAGGCAGTCAACGATGCCCCAGGCGCCGAGGTAGGCGTTGGCGGTCAGCGGGGTGCCCAGCCCGAGTTCGGCGGCGCGCCCCAGCAGGTCGTCGCCCTCCACGTGGGCGACGCGGGCCGGGATGCCGAGCCGCTCGGCCAGGGCGCGGATCGCGTCGGCCAGGCCGGCCGGGTTGAGGCCGCCCGCGTTGGCGACGATGCGGACGCCCCGGTCGCGGGCCTCGCCCAGGCAGTCCTCGAGCTGGGTGACGAAGGTCTTGGCGTAGCCGCGTTCGGGATGCTTCATCCGGTCGCGGCCCAGGATCAGCATGGTCAGTTCGGCCAGGTAGTCGCCGGTCAGGTAGTCCACGGGGTCATTGGAGCCGCCGGTGAGCATCTCGCGCATCGCCGAGAGCCGATCGCCGTAGAAGCCGGAGCAGTTCGCGATTCGGACCGCGCCACGACCAGGGGCAGAGGCCACGGCGTCCTCCCATCTGCGATTCACCGGTGAGCGCAAACCAACCAACCAACCGGTAGGTTAGCGGGTCGCGCCGGCGCCCCGTCAAGGACGCCCCAGCCGCTTCCCGCGCCGAGATTGCCGCCATGGTCGTGGTCCGCGCCCGGATCACGGCCGCCACGGCAATCTCGACGCCCCCGGGCGCCATTTTGGTGCGCGGCAGGCCACCGACTATCCTGATAGCAATCGTCGCACGTTCGGCCGCACCGGCCACGCCGCGCGACAAACCCCCGAGACGAGGAGTTAGGCCCGACCATGGCCGTACCCAAGCGCAGGATGTCGCGCGCGAACACCCGTAGCCGTCGCGCGCAGTGGAAGGCCACCAAGACCGAGCTCGTCGGTGTGACGGTCGCGGGCCAGAAGCACAAGGTGCCCCGCCGGCTGCTCAAGGCCGCCCGCCTCGGCCTGATCGACCTCGACCGCCGTTAGTTAATCTCGGCAAATACGCGGCGCGCCTCTCAGCCCGCTCTCAGGCGTCGGGACGACACTAGGCCCGTGCGGATACTGGTCGTCGACGACGATCGCGCAGTGCGTGAATCGCTGCGCCGGTCGCTTTCCTTCAATGGCTACTCGGTCGAGTTGGCCCACGACGGGGTGGAGGCGCTGGAGCTGATCGCCAGCGACCGGCCCGACGCGCTCGTGCTCGACGTGATGATGCCGCGGCTCGACGGCCTCGAGGTGTGCCGTCAGCTCCGCAGCACCGGCGACGACCTGCCGATCTTGGTGCTCACCGCCCGCGATTCGGTTTCCGAGCGGGTCGCGGGCCTGGACGCCGGCGCGGACGACTACTTGCCCAAGCCGTTCGCGCTCGAGGAGCTGCTGGCCCGGATGCGGGCTCTGCTGCGCCGCACCAAACCCGACGACGAGGACGCCGAATCGGTGGCCATGACGTTCTCCGATCTCACGCTGGACCCGGTGACCCGGGAGGTCACCCGCGGGCAACGCCAGATCAGCCTGACCCGCACCGAATTCGCTTTGCTGGAGATGCTGATCGCCAATCCGCGCCGCGTGCTCACCCGCAGCCGGATTCTGGAGGAGGTGTGGGGATTCGACTTCCCCACCTCCGGCAACGCGCTGGAGGTCTACGTCGGCTATCTGCGCCGCAAGACCGAGGCCGACGGAGAACCACGACTCATCCACACGGTGCGCGGCGTGGGCTACGTCCTCCGGGAGACGCCGCCGTGACCAGCCACCCTCGCCGATGATCCGGTACCAACGGCCGCAACGCGTACCGCTGCGCGCCACCAGCTCGTTGTCCCTGCGGTGGCGCGTGATGCTGCTGGCGATGTCGATGGTGGCGATGGTCGTCGTGCTGATGGCGTTCGCCGTGTACGCGGTGATCTCGGCCGCGTTGTACAACGACATCGACAATCAGCTGCAAAGCCGGGCGCAGCTGCTGATCGCCAGCGGTTCGCTGGCCGCCGACCCGGGGAAGGCCATCGAGGGCACCGCCTACTCCGACGTCAACGCGATGCTGGTCAATCCCGGCCACTCGATCTACACGGCGCAGCAGCCGGGCCAGACGCTGCCCGTCGGCGCGCCGGAAAAAGCGGTGATCCGCGGTGACCTGTTCATGTCGCGGCGCACGGCGGCCGATCAACGGGTCCTGGCCATCCACCTGCCCAACGGCTGCTCGCTGTTGATCTCCAAGAGCCTCAAACCGACCGAGGCGGTGATGACCAAGCTGCGCTGGGTGCTGCTGATCGTCGGCGGCGTCGGCGTCGCGGTCGCGGCGGTGGCCGGCGGCATGGTCACCCGGGCGGGGCTCCGTCCGGTGGCCCGCCTCACCGAAGCGGCCGAACGGGTGGCGCGCACCGACGACCTGCGGCCCATTCCGGTGTTCGGTAGCGACGAATTGGCCCGGCTCACCGAGGCGTTCAACTTGATGCTGCGCGCGCTGGCCGAGTCGCGCGAGCGGCAGGCGCGGCTGGTCACCGACGCCGGGCACGAATTGCGCACCCCGCTCACGTCGTTGCGCACCAACGTCGAGCTGCTGATGGCGTCGATGGAACCCGGGGCGCCGCGGCTGCCCGAGCAGGAGATGGTCGGCCTGCGCGCCGACGTGCTGGCGCAGATCGAAGAGCTCTCCACGCTGGTCGGCGATTTGGTGGACCTGACCCGTGACGACGCCGGCCAGGTGGTGCACGAACCCGTCGACATGTCCGAGGTCGTCGAACGCAGCCTCGAGCGAGTCCGGCGGCGGCGCAACGACATTCACTTCGACGTCGACGTGACGCCCTGGCAGACGTTCGGCGACGCCGCCGGGCTGTCGCGGGCGGTGCTTAACCTGCTGGACAACGCGGCCAAGTGGAGCCCGCCGGGCGGCCACGTCGGCGTCAGGATGCGGCAACTCGACCCGTCGCACGCGGAGTTGGTGGTGTCCGACCACGGCCCCGGCATTCCGCCGCACGAACGCCGCCTGGTGTTCGAGCGGTTCTACCGTTCGACGACCGCCCGCGCGATGCCGGGGTCCGGGCTCGGGCTGGCGATCGTCAAGAAGGTTGTGCTCAACCACGGCGGATTGCTCCGGGTCGAAGACACCGTGCCGGGCGGTCAGCCGCCGGGGACCTCGTTCTACGTGCTGCTGCCCGGGCGGCCGATGCCGCCGCCGGCGTACCCCGCACCCGCCAACAAGGAATCGGGCACCGACCCCACCGTTCCCGTGGCGACCGGGGAGTCGAACTCTCGGGAACCGGCGAACGTTATCTCAGTGGACTCTCAGTCCGCGCGGGCAACCTAGGTCTGCGGCTAGGGTTGAATGGCCCAGTCGAGCCGCCGAGCCGAATACATAGAGGAAGAGCGACGTAGCGACATGACGAATGACCCGAGGTATTCGCCACCGCCGCAGCAGCCGGGATATCGTCCTGCGCCGAATCAGCCTGCGCCCACCCCGAGCCACCCGGGGAACCCCGCTTATGGCCAGGGGCAACCGTACGGCCAGCCGTTCGACTGGCGGCAGCAATCGCAGCCGACCGGCCAGTTCCGGCAGCCCTACGACCCGTTCAGCGCCACCGGCCCGGGCCGGATCCCCGGCGGCACCGGGGTAGGCCCGATTCCCGGGGCCACGGGGACGGGCCCGATTCCCGGCATGCTGCCGCCGATGCCCCCGGGGCCCCAAAAACGGCCCCGCGCGGGGCTGTTGGCCGTGGGCGCCCTGGCCATCGCGGTGGTGTCGGCCGGCATCGGCGGCGCCGCGGCGACGGCCGTCGAGCTGGGCACGCATTCGAACAACGGCAGCGGGCACAGCATCACCGGCGGCGGCGCGCCCAGCGTCCCGGCGGCGAACATGCCGCCGGGCAGCGTCGAACAGGTCGCCGCCAAGGTGGTGCCCAGCGTCGTCATGCTGGAGACCGACCTGGGCCGGCAGTCCGAGGAGGGCTCCGGCATCATTCTTTCGGCCGATGGGTTGATCCTGACCAACAACCATGTGGTCGCCGCGGCCGCCGGGACGCCCAAGCCGCCCGCTCCTCCCGGTGCGCCCCCCGGCGGTCCGCCCGGAGGTCCCGGTGGCGGACCGGGTGGTCCCGCCCCGAAGACCACGGTGACCTTCGCCGACGGTCGCACCGCGCCGTTCACGGTTGTCGGCGCCGATCCCACCAGCGACATCGCCGTGATCCGCGTGCAGGGCGTCTCCGGCCTCGCCCCGATTTCCCTGGGCTCCTCGTCGGATCTGCGCGTGGGCCAACCGGTGGTGGCCATCGGGTCGCCGCTGGGCCTGTCGGGAACCGTCACCACCGGAATCGTCAGCGCGCTGAACCGGCCGGTGTCCACCACGGGCGAGTCGGGCAACCAGAACACCGTGCTGGACGCGATCCAGACCGACGCCGCCATCAACCCGGGTAACTCGGGCGGCGCGCTGGTCAACATGCAGGGTCAACTGGTCGGCGTCAACTCGGCGATCGCCACCCTGGGTGCGGATTCGCCGGACGCCCAGAGCGGTTCGATCGGGCTCGGTTTCGCGATCCCCGTCGACCAGGCCAAGCGCATCGCCGACGAGCTGATCAGCAGTGGCAAGGCGTCCCACGCCTCACTGGGCGTGCAGGTGACCAACGACAAGGGTTCGCCGGGCGCCAAGGTCGTCGACGTCGTGCCGGGCGGGGCGGCCGCGACCGCCGGGGTGCCCAAGAACGTGACCGTCACCAAGGTCGACGACCGCCCGATCAGCAGTGCCGACGCGTTGGTCGCCGCCGTGCGGTCCAAGGCGCCCGGCGACAAGATCTCGCTGACCTTCCAGGATCCCGCTGGTGGCAGCCGTACCGTGCCGGTAACCCTGGGGAAGGCGGATCAGTAATGCGAGTCGAAGAACCCTCCGCGGCGGGATTGTCGGAGCTCGGTTATACCGTGGCACCCATGGAAACGGGCGCGGAGTTGGTCGTTGGCCGGGCCCTGGTCGTCGTGGTCGACGATCGCACGGCCCACGGGGACGAGGACCACAGCGGGCCGTTGGTCACCGAGCTGCTGACCGAGGCGGGTTTCGTCGTCGACGGCGTGGTTGCGGTCGCGGCGGACGAGGTCGAGATCCGCAACGCGCTCAACACCGCGGTGATCGGCGGGGTGGACCTGGTGGTCTCCGTCGGCGGGACGGGTGTGACGCCGCGCGACGTCACCCCTGAGGCCACCCGCGAGATCCTGGATCGCGAAATCCTCGGCATCGCCGAAGCCATCCGGGCGTCGGGACTGTCCGCGGGCATCACCGACGCCGGGCTGTCACGCGGCCTGGCCGGGGTGTCCGGCAGCACGTTGGTGGTGAACCTGGCGGGTTCCCGCTATGCCGTGCGTGACGGCATGGCGACGCTGAACCCCCTGGCCGCCCAGATCATCGGGCAGCTGTCGAGCCTGGAAATCTAGGCGCCGCAGCGCGCGCTCACTGCTCGGCGTCCGCGCGCGGGCCGTGCTCCGGGGGCGGCGTAGTGGCCGCCGCGCCGCCGTGCCTGCCCGATGAATCCCCGTTGGTCTGCGCGAGCAGGTCGCGGATCTCGGTCAGCAAGACCACCTGCGCGTCGTCGGCCTGCTCGACCTCACCGCGCTTGCGCAACGTGTTGTAGGGCAGCACGACGAAGAAATACACGACCGCGGCGATGAGGATGAAGTTGATCGCGGCGGACAGCAGGATGTTCAGGTCGATCGTCTGACCGCCGCCGATGCCGATCTTCAGGGCGCCGACATTGGATTGCTGATTGACGCCGATCCGGTTGATCAGCGGCGTGATGATGCTTTCGGTGAACTTGGTGACCAGCGCGGTGAATGCGGTACCGATGACCACCGCGACGGCCAGGTCGACGATGTTCCCCCGCGACAGAAACTCCTTGAACCCTTTGAACATTGAAGATGTCCTTCCTGGGATTGGACAGAGTTTGCTCCTCGGCTGCTTGGCCAACCGCGGCGGGGCGCTCAGTGCAGGGTGAGGGTGACCGCCTGGCCCAGCGCCGAGCCCGCCACCGTGTTCGCCACGCGGGCCGGCAGCGCCACCAACACTACGCGGTCGCCGTCCGCGCCCTGGATCTTTGGCTTGGCCGACACGAGCACCACGACGGCGTCGGTGGCCACCACCTTGGGGACGGGCTGGGCGGTCTCCGTGGATGCCGCCGGCGCGGCCAGCACGTCGACGACGTCGCCGACGCGGACCAGGTCGATCAGGGCGCTGTCGGCCAGCCGCAGCGGCACGATGCGGGCGCCGGGCCCGGCGGTCACTTCCGCCAGCCGGCTGCCCAGCAACCGGACGTCGGTGAGGACCTCGCCGCGCCTGGCCGGGCCGGCCAGCGTCGAACCCGTCACGGTCCGCACATCGACCAACGACCCATCGGGAATGGTTGTGGCCAAACGCTTTTCGAGGCGAACGTCGTTCGGGGTCAGTGCTGCGCCGGGCCGCAGGTCGTGATCGGCGACCACCACGTCGGCGTAATCACCGGCCGGGTTGGAGCGCAGCGCCGCCAGCCCGGCCAGCACCACGAGGCCGCCTGCGGCGACCCGACGCGCCATGACGGTCCGAGTCCAATCCGGACGCGCCGTCCAGAGGCGGCCGAACAGGCTTGGGTTCAGCGACGGTTCGCGCACGCGGCAACGGTAAGCGCAGCCCGCTCAGGGGCGAATGCCGCCGACGACGGCGATTGTGGATAACCCGTCAGGCCGACGCGGCCGCGGTGGACGCCGTGGAGCTGGCGCCCGACTTGTCGCCCGACCCGCTCGACCCGGTCGACTTCTCGCTCGACGACGAGCCCGAACCCGAATCGCTCGACGAGGACCCGTTGCTCGAGCCCGTCTTCTTGCCGGACTCCCGGCTGTCGGTGCGGTAGAAGCCGCTGCCCTTGAACACCACCCCGACGGAGTTGAACAGCTTGCGCAGCCGGCCGGAGCAGCGCTCGCAAGTGGTCAGCGCGTCGTCGGTGAAGGCCTGCACGATGTCGAAGCGATCGTCGCACTGGGTGCACTGATAGCTGTAAGTCGGCACGAAAACCTCCGGGTGATTGCAAAGCTTGTTAGCACTCTAGCGTCTCAAGTGCTAGAACCGCCACGTGATGTCACTCATTCCCGAACTGTTACCCGAGGGCGATCAAGCCCCGCCGCGGCGTGAGGGCGTGGGTCATCGCAACGTCGTGCGGCTCGGCGGGTAACTCGTCCACCAATTCCGCGTCGCGCACCACGGCGACCAGCCGCGCCCCGGGGTCCCGGCCGCCCAGCGATCGGTCGTAGAAGCCGCCGCCCCGGCCCAACCGCACCCCGGAGCGGTCGACGGCCAGCGCCGGCACCAGGATCAGGCTCGCCTCGGCGATCGCCGACGCGGGCAGCCACGGCTCCGGTGGCTCGAGCAATCCCCACCGCGCGGAGGTCAGCGTGCCGGGCCGGTATTCGCCCCAGCGCAGGGGCAGCGGCGCGTTGCCGGCGGCGGTGCGCGCAACCGGAAGCAGCACCCGTGCGTACCGCCGCAGCAACGCCTCGACCATGTCGATCGACCCTGGTTCGGCACCCACCGGCACGAAGGCGCACACGGTGTCGCCGCTGCTCACGACGCCTTCCAAGGCTTCCAGTCGCGCACTCAGCATTCGCGCCTCCGCGGCCCGGACGTCGTCGGCAACGCGGCGCCGGGCCGCCTGCAGTTGCTCGCGCAACGCGGCCTTGCCGGTGGTCGCCATGGGACAACCATTGCAGCCCCGTCTTTGCCCGCGCCACATCGACTCGGCAAACGGCGTTCGGGTTATCGTGTGAACAATGTCAAGCCCAAACGTGGTGGTCCCACACACGGCGATCGTGCCCGCTGCCGGTCTTGGTACCCGCTTCCTGCCCGCGACGAAAACGGTGCCCAAGGAGCTGCTGCCGGTCGTCGACACGCCCGGCATCGAGCTGGTCGCCGCCGAGGCGGCCGAGGCGGGCGCCGACCGGCTGGTGATCATCACCTCCGAGGGCAAGGACGGCGTGGTCGCGCACTTCGTCGAGGACCTGGTGCTCGAGGGCACGCTGGAGGCCCGCGGCAAGAAGGCGATGCTCGACAAGGTGCGCCGGGCGCCGCAACTGATCAAGGTCGAGTCCGTGGTTCAGGCCGAGCCGCTCGGGCTGGGGCACGCCATCAGTTGCGTCGAGCCCACGCTGACGCTCGACGACGACGCCGTGATGGTCCTGCTGCCCGACGACCTGGTGCTGCCGACCGGAGTCCTGGAGACGATGTCAAAGGTGCGCGCGGACTACGGCGGCTCGGTGCTGTGCGCCATCGAGGTGGCGCCCGAAGAGATCAGCGCCTACGGCGTTTTCGATGTCGAGCCGGTGCCCGGCGCCGACCCCGACGTGCTGAAGGTCAACGGCATGGTCGAGAAGCCCAAGCGCGAGGACGCCCCGTCGTTGTTCGCCGCGGCGGGCCGCTACGTGCTCGACCGGGCGATCTTCGACGCGCTGCGCCGCGTCGAGCATGGGGTGGGCGGCGAAGTGCAGCTCACCGACGCGATCGCGTTGCTGATCTCCGAGGGCCACCCGGTGCATGTCGTCGTGCATCGCGGATCTCGACACGACTTGGGAAATCCCGGCGGCTACCTCAAGGCTGCGGTTGACTTTGCATTGGATCGTGACGACTACGGCCCGGATTTGCGGCGATGGTTGGTGGCGCGGTTGGGCCTGGCCGAGAAGTAGCCGGCCGATACCCGGCCAAGCGGGCGCCCGTAGACGGCAGAGAGGCGCGCTGTGCGTTCTGTTGAGGAGCAGCAGGCCCGGATAACGGCCGCCGCGGTGGCTCCGCGGCCCATCAAGGTGGCCATCGCCGAGGCGCAGGGCCTGATGTGCGCCGAGGAAGTCGTCACCGAGCGCCCGATGCCCGGCTTCGATCAGGCCGCCATCGACGGGTACGCGGTGCGCAGCGTCGACGTGCTCGGCGTTGGGGAAGTGGGTGCCGAGAGCCTCGGCGAGCCGCCCGGCACCGATATCGACGAAGACCGGCGTGAGGGCCTGGTGCTGCCGGTGATGGGCACCATCGAGGCCGGGGCGCGCACGCCCAGCCGGCTGCAGCCCCGCCAGGCCGCCCGCGTGCACACGGGCGCCCCGCTGCCGACGCTGGCCGACGCCGTGATCCCGTTGCGCTGGACCGACGGCGGCAGCACCCGGGTGCGGATCCTGCGGGGGGCGCCCTCGGGGGCGTACGTGCGCCGCACCGGCGACGACGTGCAGCCCGGCGACGTCGCGGTGCGCGCGGGCACGGTCATCGGGGCCGCCCAGGTCGGCCTGCTGGCGGCGGTCGGCCGCGAACGGGTGCTGGTTCATCCGCGGCCGCGGGTGGCGGTGCTGGCCGTCGGTGGCGAACTGGTCGACATCTCGCGGACCCCGGGCAACGGCCAGGTCTACGACGTCAACTCCTACGCCTTGGCGGCCGCGGCCCGGGATGCCGGCGCGGAGGTCAACCGCATCGGCATCGTCAGCAACGACGCCCGGGAATTCCGCGAGACCGTCGAGGGCCAGATCAACCGCGCCGAGGTTCTGGTGATCGCCGGCGGGGTCGGGGGCGCGGCGGCCGAGGCGGTGCGGTCGGTGCTGTCCGAGCTCGGGGAGATGGAAGTCGTTCGCGTCGCCATGCATCCGGGGTCCGTGCAGGGGTTCGGGCAGCTCGGTCGCGAAGGCGTCCCGACGTTCCTGCTGCCCGCGAACCCGGTCAGCGCCCTGGTGGTCTTCGAGGTGATGGTGCGGCCGCTGATCCGCCTGTCGCTGGGCAAGCGCCAGCCGATGCGCCGAATTGTCCAGGCGCGCACACTCTCACCGATCACCTCGGTCGCCGGGCGGAAGGGCTACCTGCGCGGCCAGCTGATGCGCGACCAGGAGACCGGGGAGTACCTGGTGCAGGCGCTGGGCGGGGCCCCCGGCGCGTCCTCGCACCTGCTGGCCACCCTCGCCGAGGCGAACTGCCTCGTGGTGGTGCCCAGCGGCGCCGAACAGATACGCACCGGCGAGATCGTCGACGTCGCCTTCCTGGCTCAGCGCGGTTAAGTGCAACGACTCCGCACGCTCGTGAACCTGTTGCGCACCAACGCCCGTCATCCGGGGTGGCCGCTGGACGTGGGGCCGCTGCGCGTTCCGGCCGGCGTCGTCCGGTTGCGCGCCGTGCGGATGCGCGACGGCGCCCAATGGAGCCGCATCCGGTTGGCCGACCGCGCGCACCTCGAGCCGTGGGAGCCCAGCGCCGAGACCGATTGGACGAGCCGGCACACGGTCGCGGCGTGGCCTGCGCTGTGTTCCGGTCTGCGCGCCGAGGCCCGCGCCGGCCGCATGCTGCCCTACGTCATCGAACTGGACGGCCAGTTCTGCGGCCAGCTGACCATCGGCAACGTCACCCATGGGGCGCTGCGGTCGGCCTGGATCGGTTACTGGGTGCCGCGGTCGGCGACCGGCGGCGGGGTGGCCACGGCCGCGCTGGCCCTGGGCCTGGACCACTGCTTCGGCCCGGTGATGCTGCACCGCGTCGAGGCCACCGTGCGGCCCGAGAACGCCGCCAGCCGGGCCGTGCTGGCGAAGGTGGGCTTCCGCCAAGAGGGGTTGTTGCAGCGCTACCTCGAGGTGGACAAGGCCTGGCGGGACCACCTGTTGATGGCGATCACGGCCGAAGAGGTGTCCGGATCGGTGGCATCGACCCTGGTTCGGGGCGGGCACGCCAGCTGGGCATGACCGCGCCGCCCCAGCAAGCGGGCCTATCTGTGGCTATCGCGACACGAGTGACTCGTGGTGCTTGTGAGAGCCAAATTACAGGTGTGTAATTGTGCTGGTCACTAAGACCCGGCCGCGCTGGCCAAGCCTCGCGGGGATCGGAACCGAAGAGAGCAGGTCGTCATGCCAAGCATCCCGCAGTCACTGTTGTGGATCTCGCTCGTAGTGCTTTGGCTGTTCGTCTTGGTGCCGATGCTCGTCAGCAAACGAGACGCCGTCCGGCGCACCAGTGACGTGGCCCTGGCGACCCGGGTCCTCAACGGGGGTGCGAATTCCCGCCTGCTCAAGCGCAATGGCCCCGCCGCCGGTCATCGCAGCGATCCGGACTGGAAGCCGGCGGAAGGGTCGGCGGAAAGCGAGGTCGACCTCGCCGAGGACGAGGACGAGGACGAAGAGCACGACACCGAGGAGCTACAGGCCGCGCGTCCCGTCGTTATGAAGCTTGCGACGCCCGAGCGCACCGAGCCCGATTACCTCGACGTCGACGTCGTCGAGGATTCGCAGGCGCTGCCGGCCGGCGTCGCCGCGGCGGTCGAGGAGGAACCCGAAGCCGACGAGGACGACGAGGATTCCGACACCGACGTGGTCGCCCAGCACGGCGACGAAGACGACGAGGGCTACGAGTACGTCGAGGACTCCTCCGGTTTGGAGCCGGACGCCGAAGCCGACGACGAGGAGATGCCGGCACCGATCCCGCGGAACGCCTCGCGCCGTCGCCGGTTCGACGCGAAGACCGCCGCCGCGGTGAGCGCGCGCAAGTACAAGTTCCGCAAGCGTGTGCTGATGGTCATGGCCGTCGTCCTGGTCGGCACGGCCATGGCCGCGTTCAAGATCTCGCCGACGGCGTGGTGGGCGTGCGGCGCCGCCACCGCCGTGACGCTGCTCTACCTGGCGTACCTGCGCCGCCAGACCCGCATCGAGGAGAAGGTGCGTCGCCGCCGCATGCAGCGGATGGCCCGGGCCCGCATGGGCGTGGAGAACGCCTACGACCGGGACTACGACGTGGTCCCGTCGCGGCTGCGGCGCCCGGGCGCGGTGGTGCTGGAGATCGACGACGAGGACCCGATCTTCGAGCACCTGGACTACGCGATGCCGATGCGCAACTACGGCTGGCCCCGCGACCTGCCGCGCGCCGTCGGCGAGTAGCGCCGGGGTGTTCGGCGGTTCGCGCCGCGGCTGGTAGCCTGCTAGCGATCAGGGGCTATGGCGCAGTTGGTAGCGCGACTCGTTCGCATCGAGTAGGTCAGGGGTTCGAATCCCCTTAGCTCCACCCAGTTTGAGCAGGTCGATGTTGTCTCTGAGGGCCTCGGTCGAAGGGCACGAAAACCCGGAGCCCTCCCTGTCGTGCATTCCCCTCCGCTGCTCTCATCAGTCGGCTCGGGAGGGCGCAAGAAACTCAACTCTGGGGCCGGCGAGCCCCGTCTCGGGCTGCCTCGAAACAATGGAACTCACACTCGCCATATTGATAATGGTCGGAGGGGGCACGGGTGGCCGTGCAGGCAATGAAACCCACGCCGAGGGGAGCCTCATTCAGCTGGGGGGAGCCGCATTCACGCGTCAACCGTCACCTGCATAGATACTGCTTTCATGCAATCCGGCAGAGAGGCTCGATATGGGCACAGAAAAGAGCGCAGCCCCATTCGCCGACGAACCTTGGACGTATCCCGGAGTGTCCGTGAAGTCGACGCAAGTGCTTCACCACGGCAAGGCCAATCCAATGAGCCCCGCACTTCACCGCCGCCTAGGACAAGCGCGCGTCAGCGCAGAAGACGGCTCATCGCGGGTGACGCTGAACGAGTTTCTCCTGACCGCCAATGCGGCGAGCGTCGACGCGAGGACGGTGGTGGTTTCGGTGGGATCCAACGCTTCGCCGATCGTGATGACGAACAAATTTCAGAGGAGCAATGTCAGCACCACCATTCCATTCGTGACCGCGAGTCTGACAGGCATCGCGATCGGTCACAGTGCCCACGTCAGCACTCTCGGTTACATCGCCGCCGCGCCATTCGTGTGCCCGAACCATCCGATATCCGTCATTGCTGCTCTCCTCGACCGCGAACAACTGCTGTCCTTGGACAGCACTGAACCGAACTATGAACGCACAGAATTAGACGGCGCACAGTTCCCGTTGACCCTCGACGGCGGCGAATCGCCCTCAGCTTTCTCGCTTTACATTTCGAAGCATGGGCTGATTGCGCGTCCAGGAGGGAACTACCAGCCGTTTGAGGCCCGTCAAACGGATATCTTTGCATCGCTCTTAAAGGCTTCACCCATGTTGCGCGCGTTGTTTGACAGCGACGAGCCGAAATGCGCTATGCAAGCACTCGCCAAGACACCCGCTCTCAGGCGACGGTTCCGTGAAATCCTCCACGCAGAAGGGCTGTGGAGCGAAGGTGGACTAAGGGGATTGGGCCGCGAGGGTTGTCTGAACTATGGCGATACACCGAGCCATTGGAACAGCCTCCCTGGGAACAGATCACTGCGGTGCACACCGAGTAAAGACGACTTCGACCGAGGCGGCGAAAACTGCGTCTTGGTGAATCCCTACGATCACGACAGATACCTTTACTGTGCCGACCATGTCGGTGTACACCCCGATGGGCGGAGCGACGTATTTCCCGCCCTCGCGCGGGTCGTTCGCGCACCGGCGCAACCCCGCGGAACGGCGGGGATCGATCAAGTCCTTCGCAACGCCATCGGCATCGAATTGCAAGAGCACGCGCTGCTTTCACCGGCGCGCGTCCAAACCAATCGCGTGGCGAACCGCCTGCTGGCACCTCCACAATTCACGATGATGAGGGTGCAGACAGCCGACCTCGCCACGTTGGAGCAAGGCGTATGCCTCATGCACCCGCTGTCGATGAAAATCCTCGGAATCGAAGACGGCGCGATAGTTGTCGTCCAAGCCGCGCCTAGAGGATGCACGACGGCTCATGAGATCCGGCTCCGCGCTTACGCGACGCCTCAAGACGTCGAGCAACGGCGGGTGTTGCTTGGCCGCGGCGGAATGTCGTCGCGATTTCCGGCAGCTTCGGTGGCGTTGGGAGTGACTCCCGACCTAGCTTGGATCTTTCTCGAGTCGAGGGCACGGTCGCTGCTTCATCTACCACAGCACCAGAAGCTCGCGACGGTCCGCGTGCGTGCCGCACGGAGGTATCAAATTATCCGCGAGATTCGTGAGTTCCTACTTGTTCTGGTCGGAGCGATGATCAGTATCGCAATCCTGTTCAAGTCACGACCCCCCATGCTTATCGCCTGTGCCGTGGTCATTCTCGCGTTCGTGGTCTGGGCGGTGCGGAAGCGGCTAACAAGCAGGCTGGAGGCGGCCAGGATCGATCCTGGTGCGCGTCAGTCATACGAGACTGATGACTTCAACCGCGTCCAAGGATCTTGAGAGAGATCCACCATCGGACGACTTCGCGCACATACCGTTGCCGGAGTGAGGAGAAGCTTCTACCAATGAGTCTTCATCCGGTCAGTCAGCTTTACGAATTCACGCCGGAGGTGCAGCCGACGTCCTCGCGACGAAATCCACTCGTCTTTGTGGGCGCGTTGGATGAGGCCGAGTTCATCGATATGCGCCTGTCCCCGCAGCGTTCCCGCGTCGGCGTTCTGTGCGCCATCCAATGGTGCCGTGACTTCGCGGGCTCCAACGTGGCCCTTGTCGTGCTGAACGGCGTAGGAAGCGTCAGCTGGTCCAACGACGACCAGTCGCGTCAGCGGCCTTGGCACGCGCAATACGGCGATTGGGGGCCGAAGCGATCCGCCGGCGCGACGTCTCCGACATGGAGCGCCGGCAGTGACGATTCGTGGGCGCTCGATGCGCCTTCGCCACCAGAGGCAGCCGGCGCGGCACCGGGCTACATGCTGCAATTCGGTCGGTTGTCCGTATCGGGTCTAGCCGCTCGAATTTATATCGGACATATCGAGGGATTGGGCGAGGCTCCGCCGGACATGGGGGAGCTTTCCGACGCCGAAATCATCGCGGGATTCCCGCAATGGTCATCGGTCATGGAAGTCCGCGAGTATTACACGTATCCCTGATTACGCGTTGGAATCGCTGAATTCTCTTACCCGGTCGCGGGTCAGCTCCGAGTCGGCGGCGCGCCGGCGCCCAGGCAGCCGGCGTCTGCGACCCACCCGCTCGTCAATGCGGGCCACGCGGCGACGCTCGGCGGCGCACCATAGCGCTCCGGCGAGGGTTCCGAGGACGGCGACCAACACCGTGAGCGCCAGCCATTCGTAATGTCCGTAAGCCGCGACTGCTGCGGTGCTGATCATCCCGGCCACCCCGACGGCCAGCAGGCCGAGGCCTGGCCACAACAGGTTGTCCTTCATCGTCATGCCGGCGTGCGGTTGCGTGGTCCGGAAATGATCGGTCGGATCGTGATGCCTGTCTCCCATCATCCTCTCCCTCGGTCGTCGGACGAGATTGCGGCATGGTGTTACTCGTAGACACGATCGACGCCGCCGCCAGGTTCGGCTGCGTGGCGGAAACTCGGACTTGAGGGGAGGGGCCGAATGGGGGAAACCTCGCGTAACAACCCTCTTCTTGAGCGGCACGGTCCGGTCTCGGGTTGTTCCTATGGGACTCGGTTCAGCCCCTCCTGCGTCGAGTGTGCCCCGCACAGTGGCCACCGGCTATAGACGGCGCCCGTGAACGTTCACTTCCCGTCGGGATTTTTCGCTTGACGGCTGACGCCGTTACGGGTGTGCGACGAGATACGTTTCGTTGTCCAGCCCGGCGGTGAGTTCCTCGACGTCGAAGGGCCGGTCGAGCCGGGCGCGCAACGCCTTCGGATCGAGCAGCAGGCTGATTTCGACCGTCTGGCGGGCGAACATCCGCCCGATGAGCGGGTAGAGGCGGCGCATGATCACCCGCTCTGGCGCGGTGCATCGCGATGCGCAGTAGCCGACGTGGCCGATCTCGTCGGTGAGGATCTCGCTGTACAGCAGTTCGATTCGCTCGGCGACCTCGGGTTCGTCGGCGAACAGCTCGATGCCGACACGGCGCAATTCGTCGAACATGACGCAGCCAGCCATCTCGCCGGCGCCGACGAACGCGAAGCTCAGCCGTTCGGGAAGGAACACACCGATTTTGACGAACTGCCGCATGACGAATGGCGGAGGGACGACTTGGAACGTCAGGTCGAAGATGTCGAGCGCGTAAGCGAGCAGGCGGGTGTGGTAGTGCTCTTCCAGTTCGAGGTAGACGTTTTCGGGCGGCAGATTCTGATCGCTGTTGCGCCCGTAGGTTTCGCCGAGCCCTACGCCGAACCGCTCCGCCTGGTTCAGCTTGGCGGTCGCCAACAGGAAGAGCATCTTGCGATCCAGTCCGGCCTCGGGCCGCCTCCGGCGCAAGTTGCGCAGGAACGTCCGTTGGTCGATCGGGTGGGCCGACCGGACGGGGTTCGCTTGAATTTGACCGAAGAACTGCTCGCGCTTCGCCAATCGTCGGTTGAGGAGATCGGCCTCGCCGTCGCGCCTAGCCAGGAACTCGCGATACCCCTGGATGCTCGTGCTGTTCATCGTTTCTCCATTCCGTTGACACTCGTTGACACGTAACGACTTAACAGCGCAGGGTCGTGTGATCCGACGGCGAGCAGCGCAAAGAGGCCGGTGAGAAAGAACATCGCAAGTTCCGCGGCGTCCGCGTCGGACGGGACTTGTCCCGCATCTTGCGCACGGCCGATCGCGCCCGCCAGGAACTGTGCGATGGGGTGCTGCGCCAGCTCTTCTTCAACGGGACGCGACGGCGAGAAATGCAGACCGAGCATGTCGCGGAAAACGGCTGCACCCAAACGATTTTCGGCGTCAAGTATCCGAGATACGACGTCCGACAGGATCGTAGCCAAATCGCCCTCGGCGTCGCCGAGTTCGTCGATGATCCGCCTCTCCTCGTTGCGCTCCAGTTCGGCGAGAACGTGCTCCTTGGTCGGGAAGTGGAAATAGAAGGTCCCCCGCACCACGCCGGCCGCGGCGGCGATCGCGCTCACGTCTGCCGCGGCCAGCCCGCGCTGCCCGATCTCGTCCAGCGCGGCGTCGAACAGGCGCGCCCGGGTTTCCAGGCGCCGAGCCTCCCGTACGCCGGACGGCGCCTGCAGTGACGGCATGGGGGGACCCTACGCCGATTTGCTGACGACCGTCAATGACGGGCGTCAGTCAAATCTGGGAGCGGGTTTCGCCTCGACCGCCTGGAGCTCGCCTACGGGTGGGCCGGCGATTGCCCGCCGCTTGACGCGGGTACTGATCCCTTCGGACGGGCCACGAAACGAAGGGATCGCATGGCGACGCGCGAGGACGACGGCTCCGACCGCCTGTTGCAAGAGCTGCTGTGGGCCTACGGGCCGTGCGGGCAGGAAGCCGAGGTGCGCGCCGTGTGCGCACGCGAGCTGCGGCCCGTCGTCGACGACATGTGGACCGACGACGCGGGCAATCTGATCGGGTACATCGCCGCCAGGCCGCCGAGCGACGACGCTGGGCGCGGGTACCGCCATCGGGTGTCCTCGGCGGCCGAACCCGGCGTCGCGACGCGCGTGATGGCGCACATGGACGAGCTGTCCATGCTGGTCAAGCGGGTGGAATCGGACGGCACGCTGCATCTGACGCAGCTCGGGACGATGTACCCCGGCAACTTCGGCCTCGGGCCGGTCGCCGTCCTCGGCGACAAGGAGACGCTGACCGCGGTGCTCACGCTCGGCTCCGAGCACACCACCCAGGAGAGCCAGCGGATCTGGCAGACCAAGCCCGACCAGGGCGACAAGGCGCTGGACTGGGATCACGTCTACGTCTTCACCGGCCGCAGCACCGACGAGTTGCAGGCCGCGGGCATCCGCCCGGGCACCCGGGTGTGCGTCGACCGCAGCAAGCGGACGCTGGTCGATTTCGGCGAGTACCTGGGCTGCTACTTCCTCGACGACCGCGCCGCGGTGACCGCCCTGCTGCGCGCCGCCCGCCTCCTTCGCGAGCGCGACCAGCGACCGGTCGACGACGTCTATCTCGTCTTCACCACCAACGAGGAGGTCGGCGGGGTGGGGGGCACCTATGCCAGCGGGTCCCTGCCGGGGACGCTCACCCTCGCCCTGGAGGTCGGTCCCACCGAGCAGGAGTACGGCACCACCGTCGGCGGCGGGCCGATCATCGGCTACAGCGACGCGTTGTGCGTCTACGACAAGGACGTCGCCGACCGGCTGATGAGCATCGCCACCGAGCAGGGCCTGTCGCCCCAGGGCGCCGTCCTGGGCGCCTTCGAATCCGACGCGTCGCACTCCAAGGCCAACGGGCTGACGCCGCGCGCGGGCCTGCTGTGCCTGCCGACGTTGAGCACCCACGGCTACGAAGTGATGCGCCGCAGCGCGATCGACGAAATGGCGTCGATCATCGCGGATTTCGTGCGGCAGCCCGGCGCGCATGCGCGCGGCGAAGACTAATACGGTCCCAAAATTTGCCTGAACATTGCCTAAGAGCCGCGTGGCGGGCCCGGGCGCGTCGAAACGCCGGGCCTACGGTCGACGGATGAACGTTGACTACTACCTGCAGAAGGTGCCGGTTGAGTCGGTGCGGCCCGGGTTTTCGCTTGCCGTTGAGGCCGGTGGGGACTATCGCCTGTTTCGGGTCGAATGCACGCAGATGACGCAGCGCAGCGGTCAGCCGGTCAGGTTCACGCTCACGTCCGAGCCCGTCGACGGCGGCGAACCGTGGGTCCTGGACTGCGAGGAGGGCACGCCGGTCGTTCGGGTTATCGGCGTGTGCAAGGCGGCGTCCTAGGCCCGTCAGGCGGGCTTCGCGGCGACGACGAACTGCAGCGCGCGCTGGGTCTGCTGCTCGATGTCGACCAGGCCGGCCGACGAGAACAGGTCGACGAAGGCGTGCCGGTCGAACATCGTGAGCCCGATGACGCCCGCGCCGGCCGTCATCGCCCGGCGCACCGCGGCCAGGTCCGGAACGTAGCTGGTGAGGATCGCGATCCGCCCCCCGGGCTCGAGCACCCGCACCATTTCGCGCGCCACCCCGAACGGCTCGGGCATCAGATACAGCGCGCCGAAGCAGCACACCGCGTCGAACGTCGCGTCGGCGAACGGCAGCGCCCGGGCGTCGCCCCGGACGTAACAGGTCTGCGGGGTGCTGTTGTCCAGGACGGCACGGGTCAGCATCGGCTCGGAGATGTCGAAGCCGACGGCCAAGCCGCCATCCGATAACTGCGCGGCCAGCGATCCGGTGAAATTGCCTGGGCCGCAAGCGACGTCGAGCAATCGCCGCGCGTTCGACAGCCGCAGTGCCGACGCCGCGCGGCGCTGTTCGGCGCGGGTGGTGACGCCGCTGGCGGCGTAGAAGGCGGCCGGGCGCCACAGCCGCTCGTAGACCGTCGCGACGAGCGGGCTGTTCATGGCGCGCTGCGCGAACGTCGGTGCCGGAGAACTCGTCGATTCGCCCAACACGTCGAGGAAACCGTGCCGCAGTGCGGCGGCCTCGGTGAGCAGACCGCGGGTCAATTCGACTGCATCCTGGCTCATTTCATCGCTTTCGTGAGGGGTGGGGCGCCTTGGCGCAATCCGCAGGTGAATCCCGATTTTTCCGCCGATCCGACTGCTACGCTAGGGCTCTTCGTCAGAGATCGATGCATTGGGGTTGGCACGTGGCGCACATTTCGCCGACGATCGCGCGCGTCGGCCGGCTGAGCGGATGACGTCTGCAGTGAATCCCCGGCCCCGAATCCGCGCCCGCGCGCCGCTGCGGATTTCGTTCGCGGGGGGCGGGACCGACGTGCCGCCGTTCCCCACCACCGAGGGTGGCTGCGTGCTGTCGGCGACCATCGACCGCTACGCCTACGGCTCGCTGACCCCGCGCACCGATCGCCGGGTGAGTATCGAGTCGGTGGACTTCAAGACCACTCACGAGATGACGCTCGACAGCGAGATCCTTTACGACGGCAGCCTCGACCTGATCAAGGCCGCCGTGCGGCGTTTCGGCCGCGACGGCACCGACGGCTACGACCTGGTGTTGCGGTCGAGCGCGCCGCCGGGTTCGGGGCTGGGCTCGTCGTCGACGATGATGGTCGCGCTCACCGGCCTGCTCGCCGAGCACTACCGGGCGCCGATGGGCGAGTACGAGACCGCCCAGCTGGCCTGCGCCATCGAACGCGAGGACCTCGGCATCGCCGGCGGCATGCAGGACATGTACGCGGCGACGTTCGGCGGATTCAACTTCATTGAGTTCACCGACCGGGTGATCGTCAATCCGCTGCGCGTGCGCGACCAGACCGCGTTCGAGCTCGAGCTCAGCCTGCTGCTGTGCTACACGGGCATCACGCGGGACTCCGGGCGCGTGATCGAGGACCAAACTCGCCGCGCCACAACGGGTGCCGACGACACGCTGGCCGGATTGCGGGCACAGAAGGAACTGGCGGTGGCCATGAAGGCCGCGCTGCTGACGGGCAAGCTCAACGACTTCGGCGCGCTGTTGGGCGAGGCGTGGATCCAGAAGAAGCGCATGTCGCCCTACATCACCAACGAGCGCATCGACGAGCTCTACGACCTGGCGCTGCGCAACGGCGCACTCGGCGGCAAGATCACCGGCGCCGGCGGTGGCGGTTACATCCTGCTGTTCTGCGACTTCACCAAGAAGCACCGCCTCATCGAAAGCCTTGAGTCAGCCGGGGCGACCATCACCGAATTCGCTTTCGAGAGCAAGGGATTGACCACATGGCAGGCATGAGTAGCACCGACGTCGTCCCGCCAAGTGTCGAGCTGGTTCAGGAGCGACTGGCGGACACGATCGCGGTCAAGCAACAGATGCTGTCGGGCGCCATCGCGGCGCAGACCGTCGAGATCGCACGGCTGATGATCGCGTCGCTGCGTTCCGGTGGAAAGGTGATCTTCTTCGGCAACGGCGGATCCGCACAAGACGCGGGCCATCTGGCCGCAGAGTTGATGGGACGCTTCGCATTTGACCGCCCGGGCCTCGCCGCGATCAGCTTGCCGGACGCCACCGCGGCGATGACGGCGATCGGCAACGACTACTCCTACGACGAGGTGTTCGCGCGCCAAGTGCTCGCCGCCGGCCGCGCGGGCGACGTGGTGGTCGGCCTCACCACGTCGGGCAACTCCCCGAATGTCGTCCGCGCGCTGGAGGCGGCCGCCAATGCCGGGATGGCGACCGTGGCGCTCACCGGCGCGCGCGGCGGCAAAGTGGCCGACGTGGCCGAGTTCTGCATCCGGGTCCCCAGCGACAACACGGGACGGGTGCAGGAGGCGTGCCTGCACCTCGGCCACTCGATCTGCGAGATGGTCGAAGCGGCCCTGTTTGCCCGACCGTCCTGAGGCCGTCCCGACCGATGCCCGAATTGCGGAATGTCCGCACCGTCTTCCTGGACCGGGACGGGACCATCAACGTCAAGGCGCCCGACGGCGAGTACATCAGGTCTCCCGACGAGCTGGTCCTGCTGCCCGGCGCGGCGCGGGCGGTGGCCGCCCTGAATGCGGCGGGCCTGCGCACGGTCCTGGTCACGAATCAGCGCTGGCTGTCCGAACCGGCCGCTGACACGGCGCGGTTCGCCGCCGTGCACCAGCGCCTCGAACAACTGCTGGCCGACGAAGGCGCCCGCATCGACGCCGCCTACCACTGCCCGCACGCCGCGGCCAGCTGCGACTGCCGCAAGCCCGAGGCGGGCATGCTGTTGCGCGCGGCGCGCGAGCACGGTTTCGCCCTGACCGAATCGGTGATGATCGGGGACAGCGATGCCGACGTGCAGGCGGGCCGGGCGGCCGGCGCGGCGACCGTCTTGCTGCGCGCCGGCGGTGACACGGCGGCCGGCGCCGACGTCGTGGTCGACGACCTCGCCGCCGCGGTGCGCCTCATCCTGGGCGCCAGGGAGGCTAGTCCCGCCTAAACCGTTGCGCCGCAGAGCGAACCACCAACGCCAGCGCGAAGGGCAGGTCGTCGCGCAGGTACCTGCGGGCGAGTCGCCGCGGCTCGAGCGCCAGCCGGTGCACCCACTCGAACCCGAACCGCTGCAACACCGGGGACGCCCGCCGAACCACGCCGGCCGTCATCGCGATGCCGCCACCGCAGGCGAGGAACCACGCGTTGGGCAGTTCGGCGCGCAGCAGTTCGATGAGGCGTTCCTGGCGGGGAAAGCCCAAGCCCACGAAGACCAGATCGGGCGCGGCGGCCACGACGGCGGCGACCGCCCCCCGCGTCCCTTCCGCGGTGCTGTCGAAGCCGAATTCCGGCGAGCAGGTGCCGGCGACGCGCAGGTCGGCGGAGCGCGCCACCAGCGCCGCGGCCGCCCGCTCCGGTACCCCCTGCGCGCCGCCGAGGAGATAGACCGACTTCCCGTCGGCCGCCGCGGCGGCGCTCAGCGGAAGGATCAACGACGAGCCGGCGACGCGCTCGGGCAGCCGGTCTCCCCGGGCCCGCGCCGCCCACACCAGGGGCATGCCGTCGGCGACGACGAGGGACGCCCGGCCGATCAGCTCGGCGAGTTCGGGGCCCCGGGCGGCCGCCAGGGCCACGTCGATGTTCACCGGGACGATCGAGCCGCCGCGGCCGGCGGCCCAGGCCGAGCGCACGATCTCGACGACCTGCCGTTCGGTCAGGGCGTCGAACCAGAGACCGCCCACCTGGACCTTGCGCGGGCTCGTCCCCGTCAGCCTGCGGCCTGCGCTCACCCGATCATCATGCCCCGCGGCGTCGCCGACGGATGCCCTCGACGCGCCCTCCTTGCCGCGGCCGGAACCCAGCCCATAACCTGGGCAACATCCGACCGCGTCCGGGGGTGTCGGGCCTGGCGCGGTAGACGACGGCAACGCAGGCGGGCAGGTCATGGCACAGCGGCGGTCACCGCGACGCGCAGACCCCGGCCGCGATGGTGTGAGCGGCGGGCTATCGCGGTGGCCTTGACCGGCGCGCGAGCGGACGAGCTGGCGGCGATGGACATCTTCGAGGGATGTCCCACCTCCGATCTGGTGCCGTTGGCCGCCGCGCTGCAACCGCTGCGCGCCACGGCCGGCCAGGTGTTGATGAGGCAGGGCGAGGAGGCCGTCTCGTTCCTGGTCATCTCGTCGGGCATCGTCGAGATCACCCACGTTGGCGACGACGGCGTGGTCATCGTCGAACACGCCTTCCCGGGCATGCTCATCGGGGAGATCGCCCTGCTGCGGCACATCCCGCGGACGGCGACGGTCACCACCGCCGGCCCGCTGACCGGGTGGATCGGCGACAACGACGCCTTCGCCCACATGCTCCACATTCCCGGCGTGATGGAGCGGCTGCTGCGCACGGTGCGCCAGCGTCTGGCCGCGTTCATCACCCCGATCCCGATCCGGGTGCGCGACGGAACGCACCTCATGCTGCGGCCGGTGCTTCCCGGCGACAGCGAGCGGACCGTGCACGGACACATCCAATTCTCCAGCGAGACGTTGTATCGGCGCTTCATGACGCCGCGGCTGCCCACCCCGGCGTTGATGCACTACCTCTCCGAGGTCGACTACGTCGACCACTTCGTCTGGGTGGTGATCGACGGCGACGACCCGGTGGCCGACGCGCGCTTCGTGCGTGACGAAAGCGATCGCAGCGTCGCCGAGATCGCCTTCACCGTCGCGGACGCCTACCAGGGCCGGGGGATCGGCACGTTTCTGGTGAATGCGCTGTCCATCGCGGCGCGGGTCGCCGGGGTCGAAAGATTCTCGGCGCGAATGCTTTCCGACAACCTGCCGATGCGCACGATCATGGACCACTACGGTGCGGTCTGGCAGCGCGAGGACGTCGGCGTCATCACCACCGTCATCGACGTGCCGCACCGGCCCGACCATGGCGTGCGGCGCGACGTGGCCGCCCAGATCGAGCACGTCGCCCGCCAGATGATCGAGGTGGTCGGCTGAGCCCCTTCCGGATCGGCCCGCTGACAATCCCCGCGCTCGCGCTGTTGGTGGCCGCATGCGCCCACACGCCCGCACCCGCTCCGCCGCCCGGGCCTACGAAATCGCCGGCGCCCAAGGCGGTCAACCCGGCCAACATCAAGCGGTTGGTTCGCGAGCTGCCGCCCGGGTACGAGGCGACCACGGGCATCCCCAGTGGGGCGTCGCCGCGAGTGATCTGGAGCCTGGGCCCCGAGGCGTTGGACAGCGCGACGAGGCCGCCGCAATGCGCAACGCTCGCCGACCCCGGGAATGGACGCGATCAGTCGGCGCAGGGTGTGTCGGGGTCGGGCAGCGGGGGGATCGTCGACGCGGTGGTGGTGGCTTTGCCGGGCCCGGTTGACCTGCCCGGCGACGTCGTCACCGCATGCGGGCAGTGGACCATGACCGCCGGGCGTGCCACGGCAAGCGTGCGCCTCATCGAGGCCCCGCGCATCGATGGCGCCTCGACCGTCGGCATGGTCGCCGACGTCAAGTCGTCCGTCGAGTCGGGCACCGAGATAGATTCGCGCACATACACATACACGGCCTACCTGGGCAACTACTACGCGTTCACCACGCTGACCACCGACCCGGGTTCGGTGGTGCCCGCGTTGGCACCGCAATTCGCCGCCGACCTGCTCGTCAAAACGGTGTCCACGTTGCGCAGCTGACGCAGCCGCCTTGGGTAGATTGGCCACGATGTTCAAGGAGGCGGTCGCAGTGGCGGCGGTGTGCGTGCTCGCCGGCTGCTCATCCGGGGCGACGACCTCGGCGAAGGTCGACATCAAGAAGGTCGCCGACGTGAAGTCGAGCTTCGGGCCGGACTTCAGGGTCACCGACATCGGTGAGCGCGGGATCGATCCCAAGGTGCTGGCCGGCCACAAGCTCCCCGAGGGGCTCACGTTCGACCCCGCCGGCTGCGCGAAGGCGGCGACCGGCCCGGACATGCCCCCGGACGTGCAGGGCAACATGGCCGCGGTCTCCGCCGAGGGCAAGGGCAACCGGTTCGTCGTCATCGCCATCGAAACGTCAAAAGCGTTGCCGTTCAACGACCCTGGGAAGGAATGCGCCAAGATCGCGTTCTCCGGCCCGCAACTGCGGGGCGGCATGGAGGTGGTCGACGCGCCGCAGATCGACGGGGCTCGCACCATGGGTGTGCACCGCGTGCTGCAGGCGCTGGTGGCGGGCGGGCCCCGCACCGGCGAGCTCTACGACTATTCGGCGCAATTCGGCGAGTACCAGGTGATCGTCACGGCCAATCCCCTGGTGATCCCCGGGCAGCCGGTCGCGCCGGTCGATACGCAACGCGCCCGCGACTTGCTCGTCAACGCGGTGAAGGCGGTCCGCAGCTAGCGCCTCAGCGCACGCCGCGCGGGCGGAACTGGATGCTGATGCGCGGGCCCACCGGCGCCGCCGTCTTGGGCACGGCGTGCTCCCAGGTGCGCTGACAGGATCCGCCCATCACCAGCAGATCGCCGTGCGCCTGGGGCAGCCGCAACGACGGCCCGCCGCCGCGGCGGCGCATGGCGAACGTGCGGGTGGCGCCCAGGCTGATGATCGCCACCATGGTGTCTTCGGAGCTGCTGCGGCCGATGGTGTCGCCGTGCCAGGCCACGCTGTCGGACCCGTCTCGGTAGCAACACAATCCGACCGTGGTGAACGGTTCGCCGAGCTCGCCGGCATAGATGTCGTTGAGGCGGCGCCGCAGCCGGGCCAGCAGCGGGTGGGGCGGCTGGTCGACGGTGAGGTCGTGGAAGCTGACCAGCCGCGGCACGTCGACCACGCGGTCATACATCTGCCGGCGTTCCTCCCGCCACGGGACCGCCGACAACAGGGCGTCGAGCAGGTCGTCCGCTTCGGCGAGCCAGCCGGCGCGGATTTCGATGAAGGCGCCGTCGCCGAGTTGTCGGCGCTCGGTGTGCTGGAACAGGGAGCCTTGTACCGCCATCTCCACGGCACCCAGTCTATCGCACATCCGTTCGATGACCCGGGGCGCGCGGGGGGCGTGTGCCCGGACGGGCGGGTCGGGCGCGGCTACGGTTGTGGGTGTGGTCGACCTGGGCACCGATTCCGAGGTGGGAGCGCTGCGCGTCGTCATCCTGCACCGCCCCGGCGGCGAGTTGCGGCGGCTCAACCCGCGCAACATGGATCAGTTGCTATTCGACGGGTTGCCCTGGGTGGCGCGCGCCCAAGACGAGCACGACCAGTTCGCCGAATTGCTGCGGTCCCGCGGCGTGCAGGTGCTGCTGTTGTCGGACCTGCTGGCCGAGGCGCTGACCCACAGCGGGGCCGCGCGGATGCAGGGGGTGGCCGCGGCCGTCGACGCCCGTCGGCTGGGAGTGCCCCTGGCGCAATCCCTTTCGGCCTACCTGCGGGGGCTGGAGCCGGCCCGGCTGGCCCAGGTGTTGATGGGCGGCATGACGTTCAACGAATTGCCGTCGGACATCCGGACCGACGTGTCGCTGGTGCTGCGCATGCACCAGGGGGCGGACTTCGTCATCGAGCCGCTGCCCAATCTGGTGTTCACCCGTGACTCGTCGATATGGATCGGCCCGCGGGTGGTGATCCCCACGCTGGCGCTGCGGGCCCGGGTGCGCGAGGCGTCGTTGACCGATCTGATCTACGCCCACCACCCGCGGTTCACCGGGGTGCGGCGCGCCTACGAGTCGCGCACCGCTCCCGTCGAGGGCGGCGACGTGCTGCTGCTCGCCCCCGGTGTGGTGGCGGTGGGCGTCGGCGAACGAACGACCCCGGCCGGCGCGGAAGCGTTGGCCCGCAGCCTCTTCGAGGACGGCCTGGCGAGCAAGGTGCTCGCCGTGCCGATCGCCCAGCGGCGCGCCCAGATGCACCTCGACACGGTGTGCACGATGGTCGACACCGACACCGTGGTGATGTACGCCAACATCGTCGACACGCTCTCGGCGTTCACGATCGAGCGGACGCCGGAGGGCGTCGCGATCAGCGACGAGGCGCCGTTCCTGGAGGCCGCCGCCAAGGCGATGGAGATCGACCGGCTGCGCGTCATCGACACGGGACTGGACCCCGTCATCGCCGAACGCGAGCAGTGGGACGACGGCAACAACACCTTGGCGCTGGCGCCCGGCGTTGTCGTCGCCTACGAGCGCAACGCGCAGACCAACGCGCGGCTTGAGGACGCCGGCATCGAGGTGCTGACCATCGCGGGCTCCGAACTGGGCACCGGCCGCGGCGGGCCACGCTGCATGTCGTGTCCCGTCGCCCGCGACCCGGTGCGCTAGACGTCGACGCCGAAAACCTCAGCGCCAACTGGGCAGCCAGATCTCCATGTCCCAGGTCTGCTGCGAAATCGGCAGCCCGGTAAGCACCGGGAACAGCCAGGCGAAGTTGGTCACCACCAAAGCGACGTAACAGCACACCGCGATCAGCCCCAGCGTGCGCCGTTCGGAGCCCCCCATACCGCGGGCGCGGTTCGGCGGGTAGAGGATGTCCCCGCAGATCAGCGCGATCCCCATCACCAGGAACGGTGCCATCGTCGCCGCGTAGAAGAAGTACATCTGCCGGTCGATGTCGGCGAACCAGGGCAGCCACCCCGCGCAATAACCGGTCAGCACAACGGCATAACGCCAATCGCGGCGCACGAACGTGCGCCAGCACGCGTACAGCAGAACGGGCACCGCCAGCCACCACATCGCCGGCGTGCCCACCAGCATCTCCGCCTTGACGCACGACTGCGCACCGCACCCGGACACGTTCTGCTGATCGATCGCGTACAACACCGGCCGCAACGACATCGGCCAGCTCCACGGCTTGGACTCCCACGGGTGGTAGTTGCCGGCGGAGTTCGTCAGGCCCGCGTGGAATTGAAAAGCCTTGGCGCTGTAGTGCCATAGCGAGCGGATGGCGTCGGGCAGCGGTACCACCGAGTGCGGGCCGATCGACTGGCCCACCTCGTGGCGGTCGATCGCCGTCTCGGAGGCGAACCACGGCGCGTAGCTGGCCAGGTACACCGCGACGGGGATGAGGCCCAACGCGTAACCGGTGGGCAGCAGATCGCGCCGCAACACCCCGAACCAGCGTCGTATCACCTGGTACTGGCGCCGCGCCGCCACGTCGAACGCCAACGACATCACGCCGAAGAACAGGACGAAATACAGGCCGGACCACTTTGTGCCGCAAGCCAATCCGAGCAGGACGCCGGTCAGGAAGCGCCACCACCGCACCCCCAACCGCGGACCCCAAACCGTCGCGGTCGCCCGGCCCTCCAGCAGCGCGGCGTGCATGCGCTGGCGCACCTGATCGCGGTCGACGATGAGAGCGCCGAACGCGGCGACCACGAAGAACGTCAGGATGCCGTCGAGCAGGGCGGTCCGCGCGGCGACGAAGCTGACGCCGTCGCAGATCACCAGCACCCCGGCGATGGCGCCCACCAGCGTCGAGCGGCTGATCCGCCGCACGATCCGCGTCACCAGCACCACCAGCACGACGCCCAGCAGGGCGCCGGTGAACCGCCAGCCGACCCCGTCGTACCCGAAGATCCCCTCGCCGATCGCGATCAGCTGCTTGCCGACCGGCGGGTGGACCACCAGGCCGAACCCGGGGTTGTCCTCCACCCCGTGGTTGTGCAGCACCTGCCAGGCCTGCGGCGCGTAGTGCTTCTCGTCGAAAACGGGTGTGCCGGCGTCGGTCGGCGACCCGAGATTGAGGAACCGGGTGATCGTCGCCAGGACGGCGATCACGCCCGTGACGACCCAGCCGCGGATGTGGTCGGTCGGCCCGAAGTCGGCCACCGGAACCATCGGCCCCGGGCTGACGACGGGCACGACATGCTCGGGGCCGGCGACCAAGGATTCGCGGGGCGGGGCGGACATCGGTGTCGATCGTAGGCTGTCCGACATGACCACTGGCCGCCTGTTGCTGGCCGCGACCCCGTTGGGCCAGCCGTCGGACGCCTCCCCCCGGCTCATCGACGCCCTCGCCCACGCCGACGTGGTGGCCGCCGAGGACACCCGGCGCGTCCGCACCCTGGCGAAAGCCCTGGACGTCACCATCGGCGGCCGCGTCATCAGCCTGTTCGACCGGGTCGAGGCGGCCCGGGTGGAATCGCTGATCGCCGCGCTGAAGGCCGGGGCGACGGTGTTGGTGGTCAGCGACGCCGGGATGCCGGTGATCAGCGACCCCGGCTTCCGGCTGGTCGCGGCCTGCGTGGACGCTGACCTGCCGCTGACCTGCCTGCCCGGCCCGTCGGCGGTGATGACGGCGCTGGCCCTGTCGGGCCTGCCGGCGGAGAAGTTCTGCTTCGAGGGGTTCGCGCCCCGCAAGAGGGCGGCGCGGCGGGCCTGGCTGGACTCGCTGGCCGACGAGCGGCGCACCTGCGTGTTCTTCGAATCGCCGCGCCGGCTGGCCGCGTGTCTGCGCGACGCCGTCGACCAGCTCGGCGGCGCCCGGCGCGCGGCCATCTGCCGGGAGCTGACCAAGGTGCACGAGGAGGTGGTGCGCGGGTCGCTGGACGAGCTGGCGGCGTGGGCGGACGACGGGGTGCTCGGCGAGATCACCGTCGTGCTGGCCGGCGCCACCCCGCGCGCCGACCTGCCGGCGCTGGTCGAGCGGGTCGAGGAGCTGGTGGCCGGGGGCGCGCGCGTCAAGGACGCGTGCGGCGAGGTGGCCGCCGCGCATCCGGGGGTGCGCTCGCGGCAGCTCTACGACGCGGTCCTGCAGTCGCGCCGCGGGTGAGGATCAGCCGACCGAGAACGCGGCGGCGATGCGGGGCTGCCCGACGATCGGCGACGCCTTGTGCAGGCATTCGGCCCATTCGGCGTCGGGATCGGAATCGGCGGTGATCCCCCCGCCGACGCCCAGCACGGCCCCACCGGCGGCGTCGAACTCGACGGTGCGAATGGCGACGTTCAATTCGCAGCCCGCCACGGGGGAGGCCAAACCGACTGTCCCACAGTATATTCCGCGACGACGCGGTTCCCACTGCGAGAGCAGTTGGCGCGCGCGGTGTTTGGGCGTCCCGGTGACCGACGCCGGCGGGAACGCGGCGTCCAGCAACGCCGAGGTCGGCAGGTCGACGGGGACCCGCGCCGAGACCGTCGAAACCAGGTGCCACACCCCGGGGGCGCGGCGCACCACCAACAATTCGGGCACGGTGACGGTGCCGACGGTCGCCACCCGGCCGAGGTCGTTGCGCACCAGGTCGACGATCATGATGTTCTCGGCCACCTCTTTCGCCGACGCCCGCAGCGCCGACGGCCAGGCGTCCAGGGGCAGGGTGCCCTTGATGGGGCTGGACGTCACGAGCGTGCCGCGCCGCCGCAGGAAGAGCTCCGGGGACAACGACGCCACCGCGCCCCACGGCCCGGCGACATAGGCCGCCCGCGCCGGGGAGGTGCGCGCGATGCCCTCGGCGAAGAAGTCCAGCGGGGCGCCGTCGACCCTCCCGGTGAATTGGGTGCACACGCACGCCTGGTAGACCTCGCCGGCGCGGATCGCCTCCAGGCAGTTCTGCACGCCGTCGCGGTGGGCCACCCGGTCGGCGGGGCCCCAGTCGATCCGGCACTCGCGCGCCGGTGGCGGCGCCGTCGCCAGCGCGGCGGCCAGCCAGTCCGGCATCGCCGCGCCCGACAGGCTCTCGTACCACCACTGGCCGTCCCGGTCGCGGCGCAGGACGCAATCGGTCCAGCCGCCCGCGGCTTCGGGAATCCGGTGCGGCCCGCCGTCGGCGCCGGGATCGGGATAGGAGAGGTAGCCGATCCAGCCACCGCCCACCGCGGGGGAGTCGGCCGGCCGGGCGCCCAGCCGGACCGCGAAGGCCGCGTCGAGATCGACCGGCTGCGCGGAGACGCTCGGGGCGATCACCGCGAGCGCGCCGAACCAGTCGCCGGTCAGCGCGGCCGGTGGCGGCAGGCCGCGCCGGGCCGTGGCGGCGCCGACGGCGCGCAGCACCTGGGGTGCGGCGCCAAGGTCGCCGAGCCGGTCGATACGCACCGACCTAGCTTGACAGAAGTGCGGCCGTTCGCACCCCGGCCTACCCGCGGCTGACGTCGCGGGCCGTCGCCAGGGCCGTTAGCTTGTCCGGGTTGCGGGTCACGTAGAAGTTGGTGATCTTGTCGTTCGCGATCTCCAGCGTGATCACCCCTTCGAGCTGGTCGCCGAGGTAGAGCAGCACGGCTGGGGCGCTGTTGCAGGTGACCATGTCGACGCGGAAGCCCTCGATCGCCGTCGCCTTGCGGATCAGGCCGACGATGGCCCGGGCCACCCGCTCGGCGCCCACCACCGGCCGACGGGCGGCGCTGACCTTGCCGCCGCTGTCCGCCGTCCACGTGGCCTCGGGGGCGAGCAGCGTCATCAGCGTCTGGACGTCACCGCTGGCGGCCGTCTGCAGGAATTGGGCGGTGATCTGCGCGTTGCGTTGCGGGTCGGTCGCGTCGAACCTCTTCCGCCGCGCCCGCACGTGTTCACGGGCCCGGTGGGCCACCTGCCGCACCGTCGGCGCCGGCCTGCCCACCGCCTGGGCGATCTCGGCATAGTCGAAGCCGAACACCTCGCGCAGCACGAACACCGCGCGCTCGTCGGGGCTCAACGTTTCCAGTAAGACCAGCATCGCCATCGAAATCGATTCCGCCAGAACGACATCCGCGGAGGGGTCCTGCTCGTCGAGGAGCAGCGGCTCCGGCAGCCACGGGCCCACGTACTCCTCGCGTCGGCGCGCGTCGGCGCGCAGCGCGTTGAGCGCCTGGCGGGTGACCAGCTGGGCCAGGTAGGACTTGGTGTCGCGCACCGTCGACAGGTCGACCGCGGCCCACCGCAGATAGCTGTCCTGCAGCACATCGTCGGCCTCGGTCGCCGAGCCCAGCATCTCGTAGGCGATGGTGAACAGCAGCGGCCGCAGCACGGTGAACCGTGCCGCGTGCTCGCTACCGTCCTGTGCGTGCGTCATCGGAGGGCGGTCTCCGCCGGCGCCTGCGCGGGCCTCTTGCCGCCCTTGATCCAGAGATACGAGCCGGGCTTGGCGACCTCGCGCCGAATCGCCCATAGCGTGCCCTTGCACACGGCCTCCTTGATGGACGCGGCCGTCCGGCCGCCCACCACCACGTTCACCGGGGTGTCGTCGGTGCGCGCCAACTGCACCGTGCCGAAGGAGCGGCCCAGGCTGATGCACTGGCCGGCGAACGCCTGGCTCAGCGGCGCGGGCGCCTCCCCGGCGATGCGGCTGAGCACGGTGTTGGCGGCCTGCGCGCCCAGCGGCCCGGCCGCCTGGCAGCTCATCCGCAGCGGCTGCCCCGAGGGCGCGACCGCATCGCCGGCCGCGACGACGTACGGGTCGTCGATGCTGGTCAGCGTCTCGTTGGTGAGCAGCCGGCCCAGCGCGTCGGTGCTCAGGCCGCTGCGCGCCGCCAGGTCGGGCACCGTGAACCCGGCCGTCCAGATGGTCGCCGCGCTGGGCAGCGCGGCGCCGTCGCTGCACACCACCTCGTCCCAGCGCACCTCGGCCACCGCCACGAATTCCAGCACGTTGACACCGAAACCGCGCAGCCGCTTGGCCACCGAGCGACGCCCCCGCTTGCTCAGCGACGGGCCGAGGGTGCCGCCGCAGACCAGGGTCACCCGCCGGCCCTGTTCGGCCAGCTCGGCGGCCGTCTCGATTCCGGTCAGGCCACCGCCGACGACGGTGACGGGCGCGGACAGCGGCAGGTCGGCCAGCGCGTAACGCAATCGCTGTGCGCTCTCCAGGTCGGCCACCGAATGGGCGAAGTCCACCAACCCGGGCACGGTCGACGGCGCCGCCCCCGTGCTGCCGACGGCGTAGATCAGGTAGTCGTAATCGAGTTCGGCGCCCGAGCCCAGCAGGACCCGCCGCGCGGCGGCGTCGATGCGGTCGACGGTGTCGACGACCAGCTCGATACCGTCGGCCAGCAGCGTCGCGTAGTCCGCGGTCGCGGCGCCGGTGTCGGCGACCAACTGGTGCAAGCGGATTCGCTCCACGAAGACGGGGCGGGGGTTCACCAGGGTGACGTCGACGTCCGGACGCTGCCGTAGGTGATTCGCGGCCAGGGTTCCGGCGTATCCGCCTCCGACCACGACGACATGAGTTTTCTGTGCGGCCACCTCGGTCATTGCTGTCTCCTGTTCTTGCGGGCCTGATGCCCTTGAGACACCGCGGGCTCCTCGAGCGTGACAGGGTCGCCCACATTGTGACCCGTCTCACTGACGCCGCTTCGCGGGGCGGGGCCGGCCGGGCGGTGCGTGTTACGCTGCGCTACGCCAATTCGTGACCTGCCCCGCGTCGGATACACGCACCAGATAACCCAGGTAGTAGGGGGCCATTTCGAGGTCCATCGGTGTGTGTTGGGAGAAGCAACCGTGAAGACGAGGAAGAGCGCGCTGGTCGCTGCCGTGTGCACGGCCATGGTGCTGAGCGGGTGCGGCGACAAGAGCGATCCCGGGCCGCTGTCGGCGATGGTCAGTCCGGCCATCCCGCCGAGCGCTCAAGAGATTCCCAACCCGTTGCGCGGCCAGTACGAAGAAGGCTTGAATCCGCTTTTCCCGCAAGGCAATTCCGCTCAGCAGCGGTACGCCGCCTGGCCGGCGTCGTACGACGCCAGCCTGCGGGTGTCGTGGCGGCAGTTGCAGCCCGTCGACCCGCGCACGCTGCCCCCCGACGCTCCCGATGACCGCAAGTTCGACTTCAGCGCGATCGACGACGCGCTGGCGAAGGTCGGCAGCCGCAACATGCGGCTGACCCTCGGCGTGTACGCGTACAAATCCTGTTGCAACGATTCCTATCCGGGCAACACCAATATCGCGATTCCGGACTGGCTGCGCCCGGCGGCCACCAGCTATCCCTCGCCGCCCAACAGTCCGGCCCCGGGTGTCACGCAGGTCGTGCCGAACTGGAACGACCCCGACTACCTGAACAACTTCGGGCAGTTGCTGGCCGCGCTCGGCCGGCGCTACGACGGCGATGAGCGCCTGAGCGTGTTCGAGTTCTCCGGATACGGCGACTTCGGCAAGACCAGCCTCGCCTACCTGCGCGACGCGCTCGGCGCGCCGGGGCCCGGCCCGGACGACAGCCTGCCGAAGTTGGGCTACTACAGCCAGTTTCGCGATCAGAGCATCACCAAGGCGGCCATCGGGCAGTTGGTCGCGGCCAACGTCGGCGCGTTCGGCCACACCCAACTGGTGGTCGCCGCCGAGAATCCGGAAATCACCCGCGAATTGTTCGCCGACGACGTGACGAAAAAACTGTCCGCGCCGGTCGGCATCCGCGCGGATTGCCTTGGCGTGCAGTCGCCCCTGCCGGAATGGGCCGAGTCCAGCGACTCGCACTACGTGCGGTTCAACGACGCGGCCGTCGCCGCGATCAAACAACGGCTCACCTCCGCGCTGGTGATCAGCCAGTGGTGCCGGTTGCCCAACGGAACCGAGCCGCGGTCCTACTACGAGAAGGCCCTGCACGACGTCGTCAAGTACCACGTCTCGATGACGTCGAGCGCCAACTTCCCGGACCGGGACGCGACGTCGGCGATGGACCCCAAGCTGTACCTGCTCTGGGCAAAGGCGAACACCTCCGCCGGCTACCGCTACTCGGTGGAGGCCAAGCCGGGGTCGCAGTCGATCCAGGGCAAGGTCGCGTCCATCTCCGTGGTCTGGACCAACTACGGCTCCGCGGCGGCCACCGAGCGGTGGGCGCCCGGTTACAAGCTGGTCGACTTCTCCGGCGCCGTGGTCCGCACCATCCCTGCGGCGGTCAATCTCAAGACGCTGGTCCACGACGACTCCAGCCAGTCCCGCGAGGAGGCGGTGCCGGAGTCGACGGCCGAGTCGGTGCGCGTCGACGTGACGGGGCTCGCGCCCGGCCACTACACGCTGCGCGCGTCGGTGGAATGGCAGCAGCACAAGCCGGGCGCCGCGCACGTGGTGAACTACGCGCCGATGGCGCTGGCCCGCGACGGGCGCGACGGATCCGGTCTGTACCCGATCGCGACGCTCGACATAGCTAACGACGCCGCGTCGGCCTGACCGGTCTTTCGTGGCGTCCACCAGCGTCGACCGGACCGGGCCGAAGTTCTTCGTTAGCCCAGTTGGGGCGGGTCGTGCGTGATACGTTCTGCTGACCAAAACGGATCGTTGGCCCGCCCGGTCCAAATACGCCCGACAGACAGCCAAGCGAACCCAAAGGGCCCGCCGATGCGCATCGACGCGCAGTTGACGGGAATTCGCCATCGCGACCGCTCCTGGATGTTTGCCCTTACCGGAGGAGACCGTGCCGCGCAGCCTGGACCTAGTCGTCACCTCCGTTGCCACACAGCTGATGGAGGCAACGGCGACCACGGCCGCCCAGGTGAGCGCCAAGGTACTCGAGCAGCTCGTCGAGCAGTTCGATGTCGACGCCAGCTTCCTGCGCCACCTCGACCCGCACACCGGGACCTCGGCGCTGGTCGCCGAGTGGCCGCCGCGAACGGACGCCGGGGAACCGGATCCGACGGCGTTCGCCCAGCTGGATATCGCCGAGTCGGTGCTGGCGCAGTGCCGGGAGGCGCGCAAACCCGTGGTGGTCCGGCCGGCGCAGTCCAAACGCTATTTCCGGCGCAGGTTGGGCGCCAAGGTACAGGCCTCGCCCTCGGTGGCCGCCGCGCCGCTGGTGTCGGGTGAGACGACCACCGGTTTGCTCGGCTTCGTCAAGTTCGGCGCCCGCAAGTGGCTGCAAGAGGAGATCAACACGCTCGAGGCCGTCGCCGCGTTGTTCGCGCAGCTGCAGGCGCGCATCGCGGCCGAGGAGAAGCTCCGCTATCTGGCCGAGCACGACGACCTGACTGGCCTCTATAACCGCCGCGCCCTGGTCGCGCACCTGTCCGAGCGGCTCCTGACGGGAGGCCCGGGGCCCGTCGCGGTCCTGTACCTCGACCTCGACCGGCTCAAGCCGATCAACGACTACCTCGGCCACACCGCCGGCGACTGGTTCATCCGAGTATTCGCGCAGCGCATCCGGATCTGCGCGCCGAACAGCACGATCGCCCGGTTGGGCGGCGACGAGTTCGTCGTCGTCCCCGACGAGCCGATGTCGCCGGAGGACGCGGAATCGTTCGCCCAGCGCCTGTCGACCATGCTGTGCGAGCGCCTGGCCATCGGCGGTCACGTGATCAGCCGCACGGTCAGCATCGGGCTGGCGGTGGGCACCCCGGGCCGCGACAACTGCACCGACCTGCTCCGTCGCGCCGACGAGGCGGTGCTGACGGCCAAACGCGCGGGCGGCAACCAGATCGCGATGTCCACCGACGACATGTCCCTCAAACGCGCGTTCCGCAACGACATCGAGCTGCATCTGCAAGGCGACATCGGCAGCGAAGCGCTGTTGCTGCACTACCTTCCGGAGGTCGACCTGTCGACGGGCGCCGTCGTGGGGGCCGAGGCGCTGGTGCGTTGGCGGCACCCGATCTGGGGGCTGCTGTTGCCGGACTCGTTCATCGGGATCGCGGAATCGACCAACCTGGCGGGGGAGTTGGGCCGCTGGGTGATGCGCACCGCGTGCGCCGACTTCAGTCGCTGGCAGGCCAACGGCGTCGGCCGGGGAACCGTCATGCGGATCAATGTGTCGCCCATCCAGCTCATCACCGCCGGGTTCGTGCGCGACGTCGCCAACACCATCGACGAGTTCGGCCTCGAACCCGGCTCGGTGTGCCTGGAGATCACCGAGCGCGCCGTGGTGCACGACATCGACACCACGCGAAAGACGTTGGCGGAGCTCAAGGAGATCGGGGTCCAGCTGGCCATCGACGACTTCGGCACCGGCTATGCGGTGTTGTCGCACCTGAAGTCCCTGCCGGTCGACATGCTCAAGATCGACACGGGGTTCGTGCGCGACCTGGGCAACAACGCCGGTGATCTGGCGATCGTGCGCGCCATCATCGGGCTGGCCGAGGCGTTCGGTCTGGACGTGGTCGCCGAGGGAGTTGAAACACCGGTCGCAGCAACGACTTTGGTGCAACACGGGTGCCGCCGGGCGCAGGGCTTCCTGTTGTCGCGGCCCGTCCCCGGCGATGCGATGGAAGCCCTACTGGCCGCGCGCTGGCTGTCGCTGCCGTTTTTGGCCGACCGCAAGGCGTTGCCGACGGGCACCATCTAGCATCGCAGCGATGGCCCGAACAATCAGAAGACGCGTGGCGACGATTGTCGCGTGCGCGGCCTTGGTGCTGAGCGGATGCGGCGGCCACAGCGACCCCGATCCGTTGTCCGCGGTGATCAGTCCGGCCATCCCGCTGAACGTGCAGGAGGTCTCGAATCCCCTGCGCGGTCAGTACGAAGACCTCCTGATGCCGCTTTTCCCGCAAGGCAATTCCGCTCAGAAGCGGTATCCGGCGTGGCCGGCCTCCTACGACGCCAGCTTGCGCGTCTCGTGGCGCCAGCTGCAGCCCGTCGACCCGGGCACGCTGCCCGCCGACGCCCCCGACGATAAGAAGTTCGACTTCAGCGTGATCGACGACGCGCTGGCCAAGGTGGCGAGCCGGAACATGCGGCTCACCCTTCGCGTGTTCGCCTACAGCTCCTGTTGCGACACCACCTACCCGAACAACACGAACATCGCGATTCCGGACTGGATGCGTCCCGCGTCCACCAGCTATACGGGGCCGCAACGATACTGGTGGACGCCCGGGGTGGCCCAGGTGGTGCCGAACTGGAACGATTCGGCGTACCTCAACGCCTTCGGTCAGCTGCTCGCCGCGCTCGGCCGCCGCTACGACCGCGACGAGCGGCTCAGCGTCTTCGAGTTCTCCGGCTACGGGGACTTCAGCGAGAACCACATCGCCTACCTGCGCGACACGCTGGGTGCGCCCGGCCCCTTACCCGAAGAGAGCATCGCAAAGCTCGGCTACTACAGCCAGTTTCGTGACCAGAGCATCACCAAGGCGGCTATCGGCCAGCTCGTCGCGGCGAACGTGAATGCCTTCCCGCACACCCAGTTGGTGACCACCGCGCTGAACCCGGAGATCGTTCGCGAGTTACTAGCCGACGACGTCACCAAGCGGGTCTCCGCGCCGGTGGGCATCCGCTCGGATTGCCTGGGCGTTTATGCGCCGTTGCCGGTCTGGGCCGAATCCGACGGCTCCTACTACGTCCACACGAAGGATCCGCTCGTCACCCAGCTGAAGGACCGGCTGGCCTCGGCGTTGGTGATCACCGAGTGGTGCCAGCTGCCCGAGGGCACCAGCCCGCGGTCCTACTACGAGAAGGGCATGCGCGACGTCGTCAAGTATCACGTGTCGATGACCTCGAGTTTCAACTTTCCGGCGGTGGATTCGACCACCCCGATGGACCCGGCGTTGTACCTGCTGTGGGCGCAGGCCAACGTCGCGGCGGGCTATCGATACTCCGCGGAGGCTCGGCAGGGATCGCAATCGGTCCGCGACGGGGTGGCGAGCATATCGGTGGCGTGGACCAATTACGGCTCGGCGGGGGCGATCGAGAATTGGGTGCCCAGCTACCGGTTGGTGGATTTCTCCGGGGCGGTGGTCCGCACGCTGCCGACGGGGGTGGCCTTGAAGAAGCTGGTGGGCTCCGGCGACAACGCCGGAAATCAGCCGGCCCCGGCGTCGTTCACCGAAACGGTGACCGTCGACATGGCGGGGTTGGCGCCGGGGCATTACACGCTGCGCGCTTCCGTGGATTGGCAACAGCACAAGCCCGACGCGTCGCACGTGGTGAACTATCCGCCGATGCGGCTGGCGCGCTACGGGCGTGACGAGACCGGCGGGTATCCGCTGGCGACGCTCGACTTGCCGCGCGATGCGCTGACATCCGGCCCGCCCCAATGATGCTGGCCGCCAGCAAATGCGTCGACCGCGCGGACGACAAGGCTTTGCGATTAGGTCGATGCTGCATGGCCGTTGCTGCATAATGTGCACTGGGCTTTGCGCGGCTGGCGCAAAGCAAATCGAATTCGACGCCGGGTGGCGTCGGCCCAGAAAGGTTAGTGGATGGATTTCCGCACCTTTGTCCGGACGCTGCTCACGCATTGGAAACTCGCCCTCGGTGCCTTGCTGGCATGCACGATCGGTGCCGCGGCCGTCACGGCGTTGCAGACCAAGCACTATCAGTCGACGGCCACCATCCTCATTTCGTTCCCCGGTGCCACGGACCTCACCGAGCTGTACAACGGAACGCTGACCGCGCAGGAGCGGTTGTCGTCCTACGCGCAGATCGCCGGCGGACGGACGGTCGCCGAGCGCGCGGTCAACCAGCTCCAGGTCCCGATCAGCCCCGACGTCCTGGTGACGCAGACCCAGGTGAAATACACCGCGAAATCCATGCTTTTCACGATCACCGTGAAGGACACCGACCCGAACCGGTCCGCGGCGCTGGCCGGAGCGATGGCCGATCAGTTCGCCGCGCTGGTGCCCACGCTCGGCGCGACCACGGGCCCCAACAGTCGTCCCGCGCCGGTGACCCCCGGGGTGCGGCCCGACAACGGTGAGCCGAATCCGCCCGCGCCCCAACCGTCGGAGACACCCGGACAACCTGCGGCCAAGCCGCTGCCGGTGGCCCGGGCAAGGGTGGTGGAGGCGCCGCGGGTGCCCGATCATCCGGTCACGCCGGTGCCGGTGCGCAACATGGCGATGGGATTCGTCGCCGGGATACTTCTGGCCATCGCGGTGGCGGTGGCCCGTGAGGCCAACGATCGCACGGTGCGCTCGCGGGAGAAGCTCGAACAACTTTCGGGCCTGCCGACTTTGGCCGAGCTGCCCGGCCGGCGCGGCAACACCCCGCGGTTCGGCGTCGACTCCGCCCTCGACGATGCCGTGCGGGGCCTGCGCGCCCGGCTGCTCAGGGCGATGGGGTCCGACGCCCGCCGCGTGTTGGTGGCGGCGCCGTTCGGCGGGGAGGGGACCACCACCACGGCGCTCAACCTGTCGCTGGCGCTGGCCGAGATCGGTGAAGACGTGTTGCTCGTCGAGGGCGACACGCGCCGGCACGTGATCGCCGGATTGCTGCGCGTCGAGTCGGGGGAGGGCCTGGCCAACGCCCTGGCCAATCCCGAAATAGCGGGCGAAGCGGTGAAACCCACGCCGATCGCCAAGCTGTTCATCCTCGCGTCCCGATCCGCGCGCCGCGAGACCCCGCCGTCCAGCGCGTTTCTGCCGGAAGTCATCGACAGGGTGCTGCTGGACCTGTCGTCACGCTTCGACCGCATCGTGGTCGACGGCCCCCCGGTGCTGGCGACCGCCGACAGCGGCCTGCTGGCCGGCGCGGTGTCGGCCACCGTGTTGGTGGTGCGGGCGCGCCGGACCACCGTCGACGAGCTCAATGACGCGCTCACCGCCCTGCGCTCGGCGGGCGCGCACGTTGTCGGCACCGTGTTGACCGACGCCAGGCCGTCCCTGCACATCCGGGCCGCGACCAAGACCTACCGGACGAAGGTCAGCGGGCCAGCGTGATTCCCTACCTGCCCGGTCGCCCCCGCCTGGCAGTAGACGGCGTCCTGCTGACGGTATTCCTGTTCGGCTGCTTCATCTTTGGTGTGCTCTCCGTCCGCCGGACCACCGAGGGGGCGTTGCTGATCGCCGCGACGTTCTGCCTGGTGGTCTACTGGGTGAAGCGCGAGGGGCTGGCGGGGGTGACGCTGTTCTTGGCCTTCGCCGCGCTGCCGGAGGGCTTGCACATCGGCAAAGTCATTGGCCCGCTGGCGATTTACGCGTACCAGGTGGCCGCAGTGCTTGCGATCTGCTACCTGCTGCCGATCGTGAAACCGCGTGCCAAGGAATTCCTGCTGCCCGCGATGTTCGCGCTGACCGTCGTGTACTTCACCGTGGTCGGGTTGCAGATGGGACACGATCCGACGATGGTGCTGCACGAGTCGACGACCCTGATCGAAATGGTCGTCGGGTTCGTGCTGGCGCTGTTGATCGTGTACGGCGGATACCTCAAATTCTGCATCCGGGTGATGGTCGTGACGCTGTGGTTTTCGGCCGGCATGGCGATCATCAGCTCGTTGCATGCGATCCGGCTCGCGGGGCGGGCGGAGAGCCTGGAGGGGGCGACGGGCGCCGGTCAGGCCCTGCGGATCGTGCTGTCCACCCAGACCCCGGCCACCGCCGCGTTGACCGCCCTGGTCGCCGCGTCGATCATCGGCCGGGTCAGGCCCGCAATGTATTTCGCCTTCGGACCGCCCGCGCTGATCATTTCGCTGCTGGCGTTCTCCCGGAACACGCTGATCGCCGTCGCGGTGGGCGCGGCCGTCGCCTTCCTGACCACCTTCGGCTGGCCGGCCCTGCGTCGCTCGGCCATGGTCGCCGCCGTCAGCGCGGGTGTCTTCGCGCTGACCGTGCCGGGATCGCTGTTCCTGCTTCAGCATTCGGAGGCGGGGTCCTGGCTCAGCGATCAGTTCACGGCGTTCAATCAGCGGGTGCTGGGCGGTGTTTCGGCGAGTGCGCTCGCCACCGACGAATCGACGCTGGACCGGTTGCGCGAAGTCGCCCGCCTCAACGCCGCGATCGCGCAGGCCCCGGTGTTCGGCCATGGCCTGGGTTACGCCTACCAACTGCCCTCCGGGAACGATCCGAAGGCCTTCGCCTGGACTTTGGGGCCCACCTACTCGCACCTCTTCTACCAATGGTGGCTGGCCAAGGCCGGTGCCGTGGGCATGGCGGCGTTCGCGTGGTTCGCGTTGACGCCGGTGGTCAGGGCGGTGCGCTGCGCGACCGTTCCGGCGAAGATCAGCGCGGCGGTGTGCGCCGGTCTGCTGGCGATATCCGCCGTCTGGCCGCTGCCCGAAATGCCCATGGACGCACTGGCATTGGGCCTGGCGCTCGGGACGGCCACGGGGTTCGCCGGGCTGCCCCGCAGGAACCGGGAAGCGGACGGCGCCGACACCGACGGCGCGCCGGCGCTGGCCGGCGCCGGACGGCAATGATCGCGGTCACGCACGTCGGTCCCGACATGTACAGCTTCGGCGGGACGCAGTCGGTTATCCGGGTCATCCGCGACAACGGCATCGGCGCCGATGAGATCCGCGTGCTGTCGACCTGGAACGGGCGCCATCACGCCAGGAACCTGGTGCTCACCGCCCGCGCGGGCGCCGCGCTGGCTCGGTCACCGCGCGCCAGCATCGTGCACTTCCACATGTCGAACGGGGGCGCCTGGCTACGTGAGGGGCCGCTGATCCGACTCGCGAGAGCCCGGGGATTCCGGGTCATCGTCACCATCCACGGCTCCGACTTCCCCCAGTTCTCCCGGTCGCGCCCCCGCTTCGTGGGCAGCACGCTGAGCAAGGCGGACCATGTCATCGTCTTGTCGGAGGAGGCGCGCGCGGCCGTGAAATGGATTGCGCCCACGGTGAAGGTGTCGGTCGTGGCCAACCCGATCGTCATCGATTGGGACGCACCGGGGGCCGGCTCGACCCCGCCGGTGGTGCTTTTCGCGGGCACCATCGGCCGCCGCAAGGGCGTCGACACGCTGGTCGCGGCGTGGCGGCTGCTGCTGGCCGACGGCATCGAAGGGCATTGCCGCATCGTGGGTCTCGTCGACGACTACACGCCGCCGCCCACCGAGCGGCTGACGGTGGAGCCCCCGGTGCATCCGGACGACGTCCGCGATCTGCTCCGCTCGGTGCGGGTGGTGACGCTCCCGTCGTTCGCCGAGGGAATGCCGATGATCCTGACCGAGGCGCTGGCCGGCGCGCGACCCTTCGTGGCGACCCCGGTCGGCGGCACAGCCGAAATCGCCTCCGACCCCGGCATGCTCGTCCCCGTCGGTGATGCGCCCGCCCTGGCGGCGGCGATCGGCCGGTACCTGCGCGACCCGGAACTGGCCGAGCGGGACGGCCGGCGGGGTCAGGAACACATCGCGGCCACCCGGAGCCCGGAAATCATCGACGCGCAGCTTCGCCGGATCTATGAGGGTTGCGGTGTTGGGGCAGGTTGAGCTCGAGGGGCCGCGGCTGAGGGTGAGCGCGGTCGGCTTCGGATGCGGCGGCCTGATGCAGTCGCCGTCCCGCCGCGAACGGATGGCCGTTTTGGGCGCGGCTCTGGACAACGGCATGACCCACTTCGACACCGCACGGATGTATGGCCTGGGCATGGCGGAGGCGGAGCTGGGGGCGTTCCTGCGCACCGTTCCGCGTGACTCGGTAACCGTGGCAACGAAATTCGGCATCGATGTCGGCGGCATGGCGCGGCGGCTCGGCCGGTTCCAGGCCCCGGCGCGGGCACTGCTGCGCAAGGCGCCGGCCCTGCGGGGTGCGGTCAAGCGCCGGCAGGCGACACCCGAGAGTGCCCGGACCTACGACGCGGGAATCGCCGCCCGTAGCCTCGACGAGAGCCTCGCCGCCCTCGGTGTCGATCACGTCGACATCCTGTTCGTGCACGGCCCCCGCCCCGGCGACACCGTCGCCGGCGACGAACTTCGCCAATTCTTCGAAAGGGCCCATGGGCAGGGCAAGATTCGCGCCTGGGGTGTCTCCCAGGACGAGGGGCTCGAGGTGGATTTCGCCGAGGCATTCACGCCGGGGGGCGTGAGCCAGGTGCGCGCCGATCTGCTCCGTCCGCCGCCGCGGCCGGCGGATCTCGCGTTCGGCGTGCTGCAGCGGGCTTACGCGACGCTGAGCGAAGCCTTGCGGTCGGACGCAGACCTGGCGGGACGGTGGCGCGAGGCCCTTCAACTGGATCCGCTCGCCCCCGGGGCTTTGCCCAAGCTGATCCTCGGGTCGTCGGCGACCGCAATAGGTTGCCGGGCAATCCTTTACAGCACGACCGACCCGCGACGCGTCGCCGAGGCGGCCCGCGCCGTCGCGGCGCCGCCGGACGCCGAAACGGTGGCGCGCTTCCTCGAGCTGGCGGCCCAGCTGCGCGGGGGTGCCGCCGCGTGATCCGGGGCCCGCGGGAGTTCGCCCCCGGCACGACGATCCAGACCGACGTGGTGGTCGTCGGGGCCGGCGGGATCGGCATCGCGACGGCGCTGGAACTCGCGCGATCCGGCATCCAGGTGGCGCTGATCGAAAGCGGCCTCGAGCGCAATGACAAAGCGGCACAGGAGTTGTCGGCGCTGGGTTCGGGGCAGGACGACGACCTACATGCGCGCAGTGAGCTGATGATCCGCCGACAGGTGGGCGGGACGACGGCGCTCTGGGGCGGCCGCTGCGTCAAGTTCGACCCCATCGATTTCGAGGACCGCCCGCTCACCGCGCAGGCGCCCTGGCCGATCGGCTTCGAGGACATCGAACCGTACCTGCAGAGCGCCTGCGACTGGGCGGCGTGCGGGCGGGCGGCATTCAACGCGCGAGACATCCCGGAGCTCGCGCACCGCGACATGGTCGCCGGACTCCCCGACGGCGACGTGCGCACCACCGATCTCGAGCGCTGGGCGCTGCCAACGCGTTTCGGGAGCGAGTACCGGACCGCGCTGCGCGACGCCCCCACTCTCACCGTGTGGACCGGCCTCACCTGCACCGAGATCGTGACGACGCCGGCCGGCGACGCCGTCGACCATCTGGTGATCAAGGCGCTCGACGGCCGCCAGGGACGGGTGGTCGCCACCGACTACGTCATCGCGACCGGCGGATTGGAGGCGACCCGCCTGCTCCTGGCGTCGGACCGCCACCATCCGGCCGGGCTGGGGAATGCGGGCGGTCACCTCGGGCGCTGGTACATGTCCCACGTCGAGGGCCGGGTCGCGCGCGTGCAGTTCACCACCGATCAGGTCATCTATGCCTACGAGCGGGACGGCGACGGGGTGTATGTCCGCCGGCGCTTCACCCTCGATCCGCGCCTGCAGCGCGCCGCCGGGATGCCGAATGCCGCTGTGTGGCTGGTGAATCCGCCGATCAGCGACCCCGGCCACGGCAGCGGGATCCTGTCCGGCGTCTACCTCACGCTGATCTCCCCGGTCGGCCGGTTCCTGCTCGCCGAGGCCATCCGCGCCAAGCACACCGAGACCGACGGTCCGCCCCGCATCCTGGCCCACCTGCGCAACATCGTGCGAGACCTGTTTCCCTCCATCCGGTTCGCGCTGACGTTCTCCTATGCACGGTTCCTCCGCAGGGGCCGCAAGGCGCCCGGCTTCTTCGTCAAGAGCGCCGACAATCGGTACCTGCTGCACTACCACGGCGAGCATCTCCCGCATTGGGAGAGCCGGGTCGAGCTCACCGACGACCGCGACGCCCTGGGGATGCGCAGGCTCCGTACCCACATCCACTTCTCCGAGGCCGACTTCGAGAGCGTCCGCGCGGCCATCACCGCGGTCGACGAACACCTCCGCCGCCATGGCGCGGGGCGCGTGGAGTGGCTGACCGACGACGTCGAGGGCTCGGTCCGCGAGTTTCTCGGCGGGCATGCCGGCTACCACCAGGCTGGGACCACGCGGATGTCGCACACCGCTGCGGGCGGCGTCGTCGACCCCAACCTGCAGGTCCACGGCGTGCGCGGGTTGTATGTCGCGAGCACGTCGGTGCTGCCCACGTCGAGTCAGGCCAACCCGACCCTGGTGGGCATCGCGCTGGGCGTGCGGCTCGCCGAGCACCTCGCCAAATCCCGAACCGATTGCCGGCCTTCGGATTCGGAGACAGCCTGAACCACGTCAGCGCCGGCCGGCCAGTACCTCGGCGATAACTTCGGAGAAGCGCCGCGCGACGATGTCGACGTCGCAATGCCGCGCGTAGTGGCGCGCCGCCTCGGCGCCGCGCTGCACCGCGACGGACGGGTCGGCCAACAGGTCGAAGGCGGCGGCCAGCCCCGCGACGTCGTCGACGCCGACCGGGGGGCACCCCGGCGGTTGGTACTCGGGTAGACCACCGGCGGTGGACACGATCGGCATCACCCCCAGCTGCATGGAGAGCACCTGCACGCCGCTTTGTGACGCGCGCCGGTAATGAGAGACCGAACCCTTCGCCGCGGCCAGTGTCGGGATGACGTCGGCGTAGCGGTAACTGCCGTTGCGCCAGCGGGTGTGCTTGGGCAGGGCGCCGGCGTCCAGGTCCCCGCCACCGATCAGCACCAGGTTGTCCCCGCGCCAGCCGCCGCCGACGATGTGGCGCTGCCACGCCTCGAGCACCACGTCGACGTTCTTGTACGGGTTGAGCCGGCCGAACATGACGAAGTCGCGTCGGCCCTCGGGCCCCACGAACGGTGGAACCCGGTGCGGGTCAATGTCACTGGCGAGCGGCACGACATGCACGGGGGTACCGGCGACGTCACGGCGCCCGGCGACGGCGGTGGCGACGTAGTTGCTGTAGGTGATGGTGGCCGCGGAGCGGGCGCCCCACCGGTCGAACACCGCGCGTTCGTAGGAGGGAACCTGCTCACCGGGGTCGTGCGGGCGGTCGTCGTGCACCACCTGGATGCGGGGAACCCGTCCGGCCAGCGCGATCCAGCGCGGATCGCGGACGATCTCGGCGATCACCACGTCGGGCCGAAACTGCCGCACCCGGCGCCACGCCTTGGCGGTCGGCAGCCACGTCGCGGCGGTCTTGAACCGCGGATCGAGCACCAGCTCGTAGTCGCGGGCGGCATCCGACTCCGGGTGCCGGTCGGAGGTGACCAGTAAGACGTCGGCCCCGCGCCGCAGCAGCCCCTCGGCCTGCACGCGCACCGCCGGCCGCGTCCATGGCGAAAGCCAAAGCACCCGAGGCGATTTCATGGCAATTTCATGGCCCCTCGGCCCGCAGGAAGACATCGGCGTCGGTCCACATGCGGGTTTCCAGCGCGCGTCGCGGAAACCCCTCGAGCAGGCCGGTGATGCGCGGGGAGGCGAGCAGCCGCCACGCCACGGGATTGATCTTGGCCCGCGTCCAGATGTGCAGACCCATGCCACCGAGCTGCCACCACCGCGTTTTGGAGGTGTGGAACTGCAGGCCGAATTGCCGTCCGATGAACTCACATGTCGATTTCTGATAAAAGGTGATGTGCTGGCCGGTGGCAAAGGCGTAATACATCCATTCCTCGGGCGGCGGGGGCCCGCCGTCAAAGATCTCGGTCGTGAAGACGATGGTGTCGGTGCCGGTGGTCTCGAGCAGCTCGGCGACGAATCCGACCGGGTCGGTCAGGTGCTCCAGCACCTCGAAGGCGGTGACGACCGTGTAGGGCGGTCCGGGGCCCGCGTCCGCCTCGAAGCCCTGCGCGGTCAAGTTGGGGGAGTGCTTGTCGGTCCAGTAATAGTCGAAGCCGATGTCGCGCATCAGCCGGGTGAAAACGCCGTAGCCCCCGGCCGCGTCGAGAAACCGGCCGTGGCGATCGAAGAAGAAGTAGAGCAGCACCGACATCGCCCGGGCCAGATACTGATTGCGCCACAACATGGTGGTGTCCGCCGCGGCGATGGGGCTGGCATAAGCCTCGTCGAGCCAATACGGCTCTTCGGTCTGCAATGCACCGCAGTTGTCGCAGAAGTAATATTTGCAGTCGTATTTGGCAAGGACCTGGCGGGTGAAGGCCAGAGTGGTGCCCGAACTGCAGATGCGGCAAAGCACGCCTATCCAACCCTCCCGAGCTGTCCCGCGCGGGACAATGCAGAACCTACGGCACGGTCAACGCCCTCGGCAAGCAAATCGGCGCCGAATTTTGCGGCGCGGACCGCCGTTGTGCAGCAGCGCTATTCACCGAACGCGCGGAATGGTCGCCCATTGCCGTGATAGCTTTAGCTTCCAATGGCCAGAAGCGCTACACCGCCACCGAAAGAAACGCTCCGGCAGAAGATCCGGCGCATTCTTGGCGGCGAAACGCGGGACCAGCTCAAGGATCTGATCCTTTTCGACCATTCCCAGTCGCTCAAGGCCAACCACCCCAACCCGCTCAACCGCGCCGGGAAGCGATGCTTCTCGGCGACCGACGAGGACGGGATAACGCTGGAAATCTTGCGCCGGATCGGCCGGCTCGACGGCGGTGTGTTCGCCGAATTCGGTGTCGGCGACGGGACGCAGAACAACACGCTGATCCTTGCCGCCCTGGGCTGGAAGGGCTTCTGGGTCGGGGGACAGGAACTGGCCGTCGCCGTCGAGGACCACCCGCGGTTCAGCTACCAGCAGGCGTGGATCACCGCGGACAACATCCTTGCGTTGACCCGGACCGGTCTGGCCCGCATCGACGCCACCGGAGTCGACGTGATCTCCCTCGACCTGGACGGCAACGACATCTACCTCGTCGAGAAGCTGTTGGCCGACGGCCTGCGCCCCAAGCTGTTCATCGTCGAATACAACGGCAAGTTCCCGCCGCCGGTGAAGTTCCAGATCGACTACGACCCCGAACATGAGTGGCAATCCGATGACTACTTCGGGGCATCACTGAGCAGTTTCGCCGCGCTGTTCGACCGATTCGGCTACCGCCTCGTGTGCTGCAACTCCCACTCGGGTTCCGACGCGTTCTTCGTCGACGCCGCCCTGTCCGAACACTTCGGGGACGTGCCGACCGACATCGAGCGGCTCTACGTGGAGCCCAGGTACTTCCTGTACGGCGGCTTCGGGCAGCACAAGACGTCCCCCCGCACGGTGGCGAAGATCCTGCGCCGGCGCCCGGCCTAGCGCCCTTGCGTCCCGCGAAAGTCAGTTATCGGTAGGCGTTTTCACAACACCGCGGTGATCGCGTCGAGGTAGGCGTCGGTCATCGCCTCCACGGTGTAGTGCTTGCGCATCCGCTCGAATCCGCGCCGCCCGACCGCCGGCAGCGCGTCCGGGTCCGCCAGGACCCGCGCCAGGGTCTCCCGCCATCCCGACACCGAAACGGGCTCGACCAGAAATCCCGCGGCGCCGAAGTCGAGCATCTCCGGCACCGCGCAGATCGCCGATGCCGCAACGGGAACCGCCCGTGCCATCGCCTCGAGGATCACCAGTGGAAACGCCTCGGACCGGCTCGGAACGCACAGCAGGTCCGCATCGGCGAGCGCGGGCCCGGGGCCGGCCGACCAGCCAAGCCACCGCACCCGATCGCGCAAGCCGGCGGGCGTGAGCGCCTCCAACCTCTCGCGGTCCGGACCGTCGCCGAAAATCGATAGCCGCCAAGCCATGTCGGGCAGGCCGCCGAGCGCCTCGATCAACAGGTGCGGGTTCTTGTGCTCGACGATGCGCGAGAGCATGACCAAGTGCAACGGCTCGCCGGCGACCCTGGTCCGGGGTGCCGGGTCGCCGGCCAGGGCGACGCCGTTGGGCGCCACGAACCGCCGCCCCCGGAGCCGATGCTGAGCGACCAGCATGTCCCAATGCCGTTGCGCGAGAACGATGAACCCGTCGGCCCGGCGCATGGCGGCGGTCAGCGGCCGCGAATAGATGGGCCGGTCCTCCTCCGGGGGGACGTGCGGCGCGACCAACCAGCGCCGATCACGACCGGCCGCACGCCACAACGTGGCGAACCCCGCCTCGGTGTTGGTGTCGGCGGTGATGAGCACCGCCGGGCCCGCGGGCAGGTCGACGACGGGCGCCCACCATGGCTGGCGCACCACGCGCACGGTGTCCGGGATCTCGGAGATCATCGGGCCGAACCGTTGCACGCAGACGATGGTGACCGGGTAGCCGCGGCGATCCAATTCTGCTGCCAGCAAGGCCTTTTGCCGTTCGGCACCGCCGTAGACCAGGCGGTTGGTGGTGATCACGATCGCGGGCCGGCCGGTGCGGGCGGTCCGCCGCGAGCGGCCCCGCGGGCTGGTGGCCGCCAGGTACATGTCCGCGTGATGCACGCTGTGCTGGTGTTCGAGCAGCAGCGCGGTGTTGGCTCGCGCCAGGTCTTGCTCGCGGCGGCGCCGGGCGGCGCTGCTCCCGACGTCGTCGGGCCCCGCGCGGGCGACACCCAGTTCGTCGGCCAGCAGGATCCGCCAGCCCGCCGCGCGGGCCCGGGCCTGCCAGTCGGCGGCCGCCCCGAAGTCGGCGAATTCTTCGTCGAAGCCGCCGATGGCGTTCCACGCCGCACGGCTGATCGCCAGGCAGGTGGCGTCCAAATCCCCGTCGACACCTTGGGTTTCGGCCGGTTGGCGGGCGTAGCGGCCCGTGATCGGCGAACGGCGCCGCGCGCGCGAACGGCCCGCCGCCAGCTCGCGGACCAAGGTCCGCCGGCGGGTCGCGACGTCCCACGGCGCCCAGCCGGGCACGGTGTCGTCGCGCGCCATCGGCGAAACCGCTCCCACCCGCGGCCGGGCGAGCAGTTCCCGGGTGCGGGTCAACGGACCGAGCAGGCGGGCGCCGGCATCCAGCAACAGCAGGTCGGCGTCGCCCGGGACGCGCGCCACCAGCGCGTTAAACGCCTCGGCGAAGCCGAGTTTCGGCGTTCCCGACACCCAGTGAACGTGGCGGGCCGGCGGCTCCGGACGGTCCGCGCGGTCGTAGACGTAGACGGCAAGCTCGGGTAGCTGTTCGGCGACGCCGGCCAGGCAGCTCTCGAGCGGGGTGTGGTCGTCGGCGATGATCAATACCGCGAGCGGACGCCCCGGCGGCAGTGCGGTTGCGTCGCCGCCGGCCGGCGCCTGCAGATACTGCCGGTCCAATTCACGCTTCATGCCGCCAGCTGACTTCGGCGCAAGGAAGTCACGTCCGACCAGCGCAACGGGCCCACCGCCGCGCTGGTGAGCAGATAGACGACGGCGGCCAGCGCGAGAACGGGAATCACGTGATGCTCCCGCAGCAACAGCGCCACCGCGGCGCTCGCTCCCGTCGGTATCAGCACCCGCAGCAAGAACATCACCGGCGTACGGTAGCCGCAGTGCCGGCGCAGCCACCAGCTGCTGACGACCATGTTGAAGAACTCCGTGCACACCAGGGCGACGCCGGGGCCGACGGCGCCGAACCGGCCGGCGAGGGCGAGATTGAGCGCCACGTTGAGCACCAGGGTCGCGACCGTCAGCCACAACAGGATCCGCTGATGATGGCTGGCGACCAAACCCTGGCCCAGGGTGCCGCTGACGAATCGCAGGGCGGCCGCGACGAACAACAGCGCCAGCGTCGGCGTCCCGCGCGCGATGAACGCCTTGTCACCGAACAACCCGATCAACGGCCCGGCCAGCAGCGCGCCGACCACCGCGACCGGGACCGCCACGAAGTACATCAGCTCCACGCTGCGGCGCAGGAAGCCGGCGAACGCGGCGACATCGCGCGCGAACAGCTCGGTGGCCGTCGACAGCGTCGACTTGAGGAAGACCAGGGAAACCACGATGGTGTTGAACGCGATCGTGAAGGCCAAGCCGTACACGCCCACCTCGGAGTGGGTGCTCAGCAGGGACAGGATCACGCCGTCGGCGCGGCAGTACAGCAGTCCCACGACGAGAAAACCCATCAGCGGCAGGCTTTCCCGCAACAGGTCGGCGGCCTCCCGCGGCGCGAAGACCGGGCGCACCGAGATGTGCCGCATCGCCGCGGCGCCCTGGATGATCAGCTGCACGGCGGGTGGGATGAGTTGCGCGACGGCGAACCAGATGACGTCCGCGCGTTGGGCGACCAGGAAGGCGACCATGCCCAGCGCGCCGAGCCGGCCGACGACGTCGGAGATGGCCACCGCGGAGAACCGGACGGTGGCAAGGAAAACCGGCTCGAACCGCGTCGTCATGGTTTGCATCAGCAGCGCCCCCGACAGGACCACGAGCATCACGCGCACGTCGGTGTCGCGATAGATGAGCAACCCGGATCCGGCGGCCAGCAACGCGAGCGGAACGCAATAGATCAGGGCCATGCCGCTGTTCACGCGCACCAGGCGCTCGAGGTCGCCCCGTCCGGAGGTCACCCGCCGCACGATCACGGTGGCGATGCCCAGATCGGCCAGGCTGGTCCACATGGCGATGAAGAGGACGGCGATGGATAGCAGGCCGTAGCGTCCAGGGCCCAGGTAGCGCGCGGTCATCGCCACGGAGACCACCGAGGCCAGCATGCCCAGGGCGCGGCAGATCAGCTGGATCGAGAACGCGTGAGCCATCCGCGAGAGCGGAACCGACGGGACGACCGCACCAGGCGTCGTCGGCTCAGTCATGACTCCCTAGTATGCGCCGTGACTGGTGAGAACGGCCTTAACCGTCTTGGCGACGATCATCAGGTCACCCGACATCGACCAGTTGTCGACGTACGACAGGTCCAGCCGCACCGACTCTTCCCACGACAGGTCGGACCGGCCGCTGACTTGCCACAAACCGCTGACGCCCGGCTTCACCAACAGCCGCCGCTTGACGTCGCCGTCGTAGTTTTCGACTTCCCGCCGCAACGGCGGGCGGGGTCCGACCACGCTCATGTCACCCTTGAGCACGTTGATGAACTGGGGTAGTTCGTCGATGCTGAACCTGCGCAGAATCCTGCCGACCGGGGTGACCCGCGGGTCCTGGCGCATCTTGAACAGCATCCCGCCGGCGCCCTCGTTGTGCGCCAACAGTTGCTCGAGCTGGGTGTCGGCCCCGTCGGTCATGGTCCGGAACTTGAACATGGTGAAGGGCTTGCCGTCGATGCCGATTCGCTCGGCCGGGTAGAACACCGGGCCCTTGCTGGTGAGCTTGATGGCGATGGCGGCGGCGATGAGGATGGGCGCCGTGCCGATGAGGGCTGCCAGCGAGAACAGGAAGTCGAACACCTGCTTCTGGAAGCGTTGCGTCCCTTCGTATTGCGGCTTTTCGACGTGCAGCAGGGGCATTCCAGCGGTGGGGCGCAGGGTCAGCCGGGCTTCGGCGACGTCCATCACCCCGGGCGACACCACGACGTCGACGTCCATGGTCTCGAGCTGCCACATCAGCTCCCGGATCCCGTGCATCCCAAAGTGATCCGTCTGCGTGACCGCCACGGTGTCGGCGCCGCAGCGTTGGATCGCCGCCACCGCGTGGGTGACGTCACCGAGGATCGGCACCGCGCGGCCGCCGAGGGTGATGGTGTTGCCGCGCGGCGGGCCGTACCCCGGGATGCACACGCCCACCACGACGTAGCCGTCCAGCGGGTTGCGGGCCAGTTCGTGGGCAAGGTGGGAGACGGCCTGCCGGTCCCCGATCGCCAGGACCGTGGTCTGGCAGTGACCAAGCGTCCGCATGCGGGTGATGTGCTGGCGCCACAGGCTGCGGCTGCCGAGCAGGCCGATGGTGCCGATGGGAAGCGCGATCGCGAGGTATCCGCGGGCCAGGTCGACCTTGGCCAGCAGCGTCACCATCGCGATGATTCCGAAGGTCCAGAACGACGCGCTGCCGATCCGCCGGTACTCGTCGATGCCGGCGCCGATGACCCGCGGTGAGCGCGTCTGGAAGGCCGCCAGCGACGACAGCCACAGCGCCGCGAACAGGAGGGACAGCAGCGTCATGCTCAGGTCCGAGTAACCCGACGTGTTGGCGATTTCACCGAATCGGACGTGCTGCGCGAGCAGCACCGACGCGCACACGATCACCGTGTCGGTGATGCGCAGCCGGTGCGAATACCGGTGCTGCCAGCGCCGAACGGGGTTCGCACCGGGGGCGGGCGCCGATGTGGCGGTGACCGGCAACGCGGTGGTGCGGCGAGACAACGACGTCATGGCGGCCGGTTTCCGCTTCTGCGGCCCTGGTTCGACGTACATGACATCCACCAATTCCTGGGTCATCAACGGCTCAGACATGACGCTGCACTCTCGATCGACGGGTAATTGGTTGTTCGTGAGGGCCAACTGGCATCGCGTTCGGAGATCACCGTGACCGGCAACGGCCACACGATCCCGAATTCGGGTTCGCTCCAATGGAATCCCTGCTCGTCGAACGGCGCCGGCGGACCGCTGACCTGGTAGCTGACCTCGGTGTCGTCGACCAGGGTTTGGAAGCCGTGTGCCACGAACGGCGGCAGGAACAGCGCCCGGTAGTTCTCGGCGCTCAACTCGACCATCGTGTGGTCGCCGTAGCTCTTCGACCCGGGGCGAATGTCCACCGCGACGGCGGCGATGGCGCCGCGGGTGCAGCGGATCAGCTGGGTCTGGGCGTGCGGCCCCTGGTGGTGCAGACCCCGTACCGTGCCGCGGGTGTAGTTGAAGTAGATGTGCGTGTGGGTGACGTCGAAAGTCAGCCCACGACTGGCGAATTCGTCGGCGCAGTAGGAACGGGAAGAGAAGCCGCGATGGTCGCGCTGCGGTTCGAGGTCAATGATCGTCACGCCGGCGACCTGGGTGGGCGTGTACTTCACTTACCGCTCCTTAGCATCACGGGCAGTTCTGGCCGGATCATCCGTATCCGGCGGACGGCGGGCGGGTCATCACGGTGGGGATGACGCCGTAACGGGGTCCGAGGTTCTTGCCCGACGCGGCGGCCAGGCGCGGCAGCGAGCCCATGATGCTGGGGGGCGTGTTGGCGCCGGCGAGGTTGATGGCCGGCAGCGCGGACGCGGCGCTCTGCGCCGTCGGGATCACGCTGGTCCAACTCGCCGGCACCGCAAGCGGTCCCAGCGACGCGGCGCTGCCCAGGCTGCCGGCGACACCCGACCCGAGCGAGCCCAGCGATCCGAGCGCGCCGACGCCGGTGCTCGCCGCGCTGGCCGCCCCCGACGCCGCGGTGCTCGCGGCCGCCATCGCCCCGTTCGCCAAGCCTTGCGCGGTCTGCGCCATGCCGAGGATGGAGGACATGCCGTACAACGGCGTGGCCGCGGCCATGAAGTAGGTGGGCACGGAGCTGGGCAGGCTGGACACCAGGCTGTCCATCAGCGACGACGTGGCGGAGCCGGTGCCGCCGGTGGCCGCGGTGGTTCCGCTTGTCAGCGCGCTGACCGGTGAGGAAAGCCCCTGCAGGGTGTTCGGCACCGTGGAGACCACGTTCGAGAGCGTGGTGTGGGTCGCCGCCAACGTTCCGGCCTGGGCGACCGCGCTGCCCTGGCTGGCCACGCCGGCCGGGTTGGCGACGTCCGGCGGCGGGGTGAAGGGGGTCACCTCGCACGCGGCCGCCGAACCCGCGGCGTACTCGTACATCGCCGCGGCGTCCTGCGCCCACATCTCGCCGTACTCGGCCTCGGTCGCCGCGATCGCCGCGGCGTTCTGGCCGAAGAAGTTGGTGGCGATCAGGGTGGCGAGCTGGACCCGGTTGGCGGCGACGGCCGGCGGGGGAACCGTCATCGCGAACGCCGCCTCGTAGACCTCCACCGCGAGCCTGGCCTGACCGGCGGTTTCGGCGGCCCGCGCGGCCGCGCCGGCGGTCCATGCCATGTAGGGAGCGAAGGCGGACGCCATGGTCAGCGAGGAGGGACCCAACCAGCGGCCCGTCGTCAGGCCCGCGATCACCGTCCGGTAGCAGCTCGACGCCGAGTACAGCTCGGTGGCCAGGCTGTCCCAGGCCACCGAGGCGGCCACCAGCGAGAGCGGGCCCGGCCCGGCATACATCCGCGCGGAGTTGAACTCCGGGGGAAAAGCGCCGAAATCGATCACGTCAGACCCCGGCCCTACCGGACATGCCGTACCCCAACCCCTGGATTCCGCAACTATCCATACTTAAAGTATGGTTACTGGCATATGCGCCAGCGAAGAGTATTTGGCCTGCTACTGGGAAGGCACTAAGTCCCTTCCTGGGCCCCCTGCCTGCGGACTGCGCCAGCGCACGTGGCCTAGTGGTCACGACCGGCATGTGGTTCTCCCTTGCGTCCTACAGGTGGTCGGAAAGCGGGCGTCTTGGCTGCTCATTTGCCCGGATCCGGGGGTTTGAGAGATGGCCGTCCACAAACTGACTTTCTGATAATAGCATATAAAGCATACTAATAGTTTGTAAAGAGCGTGTGATCTAAACTACAAGTATTTACGGGAGCGTCAAGAGGCCGAGCCCGGCTGCTAACCTCAGACGTGGCCCACGTACTGCCCGGGGGTGGCCGGTCGGTGTTGATTCGAACCGCACACGAACCGAGGTGTATGCCCTGCTCACCAACCTGATGGCGATTGACCAGGTCAGGGCCGCAAACCCCGACGAGGTCGCTCGCGTTATCCAATGCCGACGTGAGGGGCCCCGGCAATCCCACCGGGTCCATGTTTCCGCGCGCGCGGCGTCGTGTATTCCGGGCGTACGAGAGCTGAGCTGGCAATACCGATGACGACCCATTCGACCGATGGACGCGCCGACGCGACGCGGCGGCAGATCCTGCGGGCCGCCTCGCATCAGTTCGCCCGCCGGCCGTACCACGACGTCGGACTCGACGACATTCTCGCCGAGGCCCAGCTCACCAAGGGCGCGATGTATTTCCACTTCAAGTCCAAACACGCGTTGGCGGTGGAGCTCATCAACAAGCAGATCGCCGCGGCGACCGTCGCCGTGGGAGACCTGCTGACGAGGGGGCTTTCGGGCCTGGAAACCCTGATCGACTTCTCGTATCTGATCGCCGTTCAAGACATCAAGACGGATCTGGTCAGGGCCGGCCTGAACTTGATCGAGTCGGTCGGGCATTCCGAAGGCCTGCAGAAGACGCTGCTGAGCGGATGGGTGGAAGCCCTGTCGGAAGTCGTTCGGCAGGCCATCACCGAGGGGGACATCGCCGAACGCTGCGATCCCGACGACGTGGGACGCATGATGGTCTCCCTGCACATGGGGCTGCGGAAAACGAGCAATCTGGACGAACCGGAACGATTCCTGCTCGACCTGGAGAACTGCTGGATGCTGCTTCTGGTCGGGATTCTGCAACCGGACCGCACCGACTACTTCCGTCAATTCCTAAGGCGGCGTGCGGCCCTCGCCGTCAACTCCACTTCGACGGACGAAGACTCGGCGTAACACCCGCGCGGCGGTTGGTCAGACCGCCCGCTCGTCGCGGTCGCGGCTGCTAACCTTGGGCAACTTGCGGTCGTGGAATTAGACGACTCCGCGCATCCGACGCGAACTCCGGAGGTGCAGGAATAGTGCCGCGACAGGTCCGATCCGAAGCCACTCGGCGCAAGATTCTCGACGCCGCCATCGAGGTGTTCGGGGAAGTCGGGTATGCCGCCGCCGGGTGGGGCGCGATCATCGAGCGGACCGGAATGACCAAGGGCGCCCTCTATCACCACTTCGATTCCAAGGAATCTTTGGCGTCGGACATCTTGAAGGAGGGCTCCGAAACCCTTCTGACCGCATTCGGGAACGTGTGCGGGTCGTCGTCGCCGGGGCTGGAAAACCTGCTGCACGGCGCCTTCACCATCGTCGAAGTGCTGAATAACGACAAAATGGTTCGCACGGCCGAGCAATTGGCCTCTGCCTTAAGCGGATTGAACGAGGCCGCCGCGAGCTTCTACGGGGACCTGGCGGTGAAGATCGCCGACGAGGCGAGGCGAGCGATCAGGGAGGGCGACCTGCGCAAGGACGTGGACCCCGAAGTCCTCTCCGAGTTTCTGGTGGGCGCCATGTTCGGAACGCGGTTGGTATTCAAGGCGATAGCACGCCGCGATCCGAAGCAGATCGCCGCCGGCGGGGTCGCCGAGCGACTGCGTCAAATATTGGAGCTTTTGCTGCCCGGCACCGTGACGGAAGCCTCGCTGCCTTACTTCCAGCAATTCCTGGGACGCGAAGTGATGCGCCACGCCCCGTTCATTTCCGCCCGCCCCGACGCCGCGACCGAACCCCTTATCGGGTAGGCCCGCGCGCCCATGCGAAGTCGGGCCGGATGTGCCGCATCCTTTTTCGCCGCCGAAGGGGCGGTGATTTAAGTAAGTGGGGCTGCGGCGGTTTCGACAATGCATACTGTTCCGGTGATGTACCCGAGACGTCTGGGCAAAGTGGTTGCGCTGGCCGCTGTGGCCGGGTTTTTGGTGATGAGCGCCCCGGCGTCGTGGGCCGCGCCCGGCGACCCGGTTACGACGGCGGACTCGCCGACCCTGTCGCTGACCGACATCGGGTCGGCCCCCACCCTGGAGTTCTGGGGGCTGACGAGCAGCCAACAGCTGACCGTGCCGGTGCTGCACGGGCTCACGCCCGCGGCGCTGAACGCCACCGTCGAACTGCCGGTCAACCTGCGGTCCGGCCAGCTCACGGTGACCCAGGGCGAGCGCACCCTCGCCCGATTGACTCTGCCCACCGCCGATCAGACGCCGATCGTCATTCCGCTGGCCGGGGCGGAAGTCAACGACAAGTGGATGACCGTGACCTTGCGGTCCTACCTGGTGCCGTTGGATGGATTCTGCCTGTACCCGGAGAGCCCGCTGCGTCTGGCGAACGGGTCGATCACCTACACCGGGGTCGAACTGCCGCCGACCACGGTGGCGCATTTCCTGCCGCCCGTGCTGCGCAAGCTTTCCATCTTTCTGCCGCAATCGCCGTCGGCGAACGAGTCCGACACGGCGATCCAACTGGCCGCGTCCGTGGCCTCGCGCTATGGCAGGCAGACGCCCGAGATAATCGTGACCCCGCTGGCCGAGGGACAGGCGGCGCCCCCGACGCCCCCGCAATCGCTCGAGCGCCAGATCGTCGTCAAAGAGGGCCCCGACAACGGGCTTTCCCTGCAGGGCGCCGCCGGCGTGCCGTGGTTGCTGATGTCGGGACCCCTTGGGCAGTCCGACGAATCGAACACCGCCGTGCTGTTCAACGACGTGTCGCAGCTGGCCCTGTCCTCCAAGACGGCGGCGGAACAACTCAAGCCCAGCCTGCAGCAGCTGGGCGGCAGCGTCACGTTGCGCGAATTGGGCCAGCCGGTCGTCAACGCGACATCCCTGCAGCCGCGGGTGTCGATCGGACTGGACCAGACCCGGTTCGGCAGATCGATACACGACGTGCGCGTGCATCTGCAGGGCTCCTACACCCCGACGCCCGGCAACATCGGCGGACAGATCGCCGTGACGATCGGCCCGGAGACCATCGACCACTGGCCGACCGACGGCCACGGCACCATCGACCGCTGGGTCGACGTGCCGGACCGGCTGCTGCAGCGCTACACCAGCCTCGACATGGTTCTCGACGTCGCCGCAAACATCGGACACTGCGGCGACTTCTACACCGCGGGCGCCGGAAACCAGCTCCTCAATCTGAACATCAACGGCGACAGCATCATTGCGAGCAATCCGGCCGCACCGCCGGTGCCGGACGGCTTCCAGTCGATGCCGCAGTCGCTGATGCCCCGGGTGCAGGTGGGGATCGAGCCCCACTCGCTGATCGACACGGTGCGCGCGATCAACCTGGTGGTGGGACTGCAGCGGATAAGCTCCGTGCCGATCTACACCACGGTCACGACCGCGCAACAGGCGATCGACTCGTCTGACCCCGCCATCGTGATCGCCGCCGACGGGTGGAATCACTCCAACGTCGCGCTTCCGGTTTCCGCGGGGCCCAGCGGCCCGATCACCGTCAACGCCATCGAATCCGACGGCAAGCCCGCCAAGCTCACGCTGGATCCCGGTCTCCGGTTCGCTTCTCTCCAAACGGTTTTCAACAAGGGCCGGTCACTGCTGGTCGCCACCTCCAACGGGGCGCCGGGGCAGCTCGACGAGCTGCTGCGCTGGCTCAACGCCGATAACAAGCGCTGGCAACGGCTCAAGGGCGTTGCGGTGGTGTCCGCACCGGGCGGGCAGGACCCGGTGAGCGTCGAACGGTCGCCCGCGGCCGCTCCGACCCCCGGGGCGCAGAGCCACTCGGACCTTGGCTGGCTATGGTGGTTCGGCGCGGGTTGGGTCGCTGTGGCGATCGTCGGAGCGGCGGTGATCGTGTGGCGCACCAGACGCGAATCATGGCGGCGCCGTTAGCGTTTGACGCCTGATGGCGCTCGTCAAGAACGTCGTGGCCGCTCTGCTGTGCGCCGCCGGGGTGCCGGCGCTGGCCCGGCGGCGACACCGCGACGCGCTCGCCATCGTGATGTTTCACGGGGTGGAGGACGAACCGCCGTCGCCGCCCTGCGGGCACGTGCTCGGTGCGGCGCGCTACCGCCGTCAGTTGGCTTATCTGCGTAAGCATTTCAACGTCCTCCCGCTGCAGGAGGCCCTCGATCGGCTTGCCGAGGAGACGCTGCCGCCCCGCGCGGTGGCGATCACCTTCGACGACGGCACCCGCAACCTGGCCACGCATGCCGTTCCGGTGCTGCGCGAGCTGCGGTTGCCTGCGGCGGTGTTCCTGGCGACCGGCCCGCTGGACGGCGGCGAAATCCTTTGGCCGGACCGCCTTTGGCTCGCGATCGCCCGCACCACCGCGCACGAGGTCGACCTGGCCGCGTTGGGGCTGGGCGTTCGCTCGCTCGCCGGGGTGACCAACCGCGGCAAGGCCTACGCCGCCGCGGTTGCGGCGTGCAAGGACCTGGCCGACGCGGACCGGATCAGGGCGCTGGACGAGATTTTCGCCGCGCTTGGCCACCGCGACGACGGCGACGGTGGTCCGTTCCGGATGCTCTCGTGGGACGAAGCGCGCGGGCTGGCCGGCGACGGTCTGGTGACACTGCACCCGCATTCGGTGACCCACCCGATCCTCGCCCGCTGCGACGACGACAAGGTCGAACGGGAGATCGCGGATTCCTGCGCGGCACTCGAGCGCGAAACCGGCCAGCGCGTCACGGTTTTCGCCTACCCCAACGGGCGGCCGCGGGATTTCGACGCCCGCGCCAAGGACGCACTGCGCGCCCGCGGCATCCGCTGGGCGCTAGCCGCCACGGCGGGCTTCGCCGACCGTCGTTGCGACCCGCTGGCGTTGCCGCGCCTCGCGGTGTCCAGTGGTTCGTCTTTCGGCCATTTCCGGCTGATGGTTTCCGGCGGCCTACCGCGCCGCTCCGGCGGACGCCGGGGTTAGCGGTCGTCCTGCCACAACTGCTCGGTCAGATCCTGGAAAGCCGCGAGGACGAATTGATCGTCGGCCCGCATCGCCGCCGACTTGCTCATCAGGGCCCGCACCACCGAACCGTCCTTGTGCGCCAGCTCGACGACCATGTTCGCCAGGGAATGAACGACCGATAACAACGACTCCGACTCCGGCGCCTGATGGAAGATCTGGTGGAACCGGAGCGACAAGACCTCTTCCGGCTCGTAGCCCATCATCTCGGCGAACGCGGCGTTGGAAAACAGGATGGCGCCGTCGTTCTCGATGGCCAGCACGGGGATCGGAATCCGCTCGAGCACAACCAACGCCGGCAGCTGCTTCAAGGTAGTCATCGGCGAATCCTCGTGATGCCGATTGCGTCGTCGCTCCACCGGCCGATTATGGCGCATAACATAGGCTATACACGAGGTCTTGGCGCAGATGCGCTCGCAGGATGTCGCCGCGCGTTCGGTTTTCGGCGATTACCCGGACCCCGCACCGGCGTTCGGGAATCCCGCCGTCGACGCGGTGGCGCCGCAGAATCCGCTGATCAGAATGTCGAGTCGGGCGGCGTGCTGATCCGGGCGTAACCGCCCGGCGCGCTCGAGGGTGACCAGACCGTACAGGGCGGCCCACACCACCTCGGTCAGCGTGTCGGGGTCCCGTGGGCCCGCGACCATCGCCACCGCCGCCCGTAATTCCGCGAAGGCCGCCGTCAGCTCGGCCGGAGTGTCCTCGGCGGCGAACGGCAGCGTCGTCGCGCGGGTGAACATCGCGTCGAAGAGGGCGGGGTTGTCCCGAGCGAACCCGATGAACGCCCGGGCCACCCGCGTCACCGCATCCCGCCCGTCGGTGGCGTCGCCGCGGGCGCCGCGCAGCGCGTGCGCGAGCTCGCCGAATCCCTCCACGGCGACCGAGGCGGCGATGTCCTCCATGCCGGAGAAGTGTTTGTAGAGCACCGGTTGGCTGTATTCGATCTCGGCGGACAGCCGACGGGTGGTGACGGCGTCCCAGCCCTCTTCCTCGGCCAGCTTGCGCGCGGTAGTGGTGATCAGCGCGCGGCGGGCCGCCCGTTCGCGTGCCCTGCGGTCCTCGATGGCCATGCCGTGATACTAGCGCCGATATCAATGCTAGCGGTGCTATTGACACACTGAATCCTAGGGGTTAGCGTTGCTAACACCTACGGAGACGAGGAGTCGCATCATGGTTGCCACGTTGTTTGCGGTCGTTGCGGTGCTGGGGACCGGGGTGGTCTACGGCACCGACGTGTTCTGCGCGATGGTGCAGCGCCCCGCGCTGGCCCGCGTCGACGACCACGCCCTGCTCGCGGTGATGGGCAACGTGCATCGCTACGGTGACCGCCGGATGCGACTACCCGGCCTGCTCGGCCTGGCCGCGGCGGCCATCAGCGCGGCGCTCGCTTCGGCGTTCGGCCGCTGGGCGCAAGCCGGCGCTGCCGGCGCCGCCGTCGCCCTGCTGCTGGTGTGGCTGCTGCTCTACCTGAAGGTGAGCGCGCCGATCAACCGGCAACTCATCGCCGGCGCCGACCGGCCCGAGCTGCCCACCGATGCTCGGGCGCTGCAACGCGACTGGGACAAGGTGATCACGCTCAGGGCCACCCTGCAGGGCCTGGCCGTCACCGCGCTGTGCCTGTCAATGCTGGTTTGAACCGAAAGGGGTATCGAAAATGTCCGTAGCCAAGAAGGTCGGCCGCCTGGTGATGCGCGCGGCTCCGTTGTTGAACACGCCGGTCGCGGCGATTGCGTCCTCGCCGCGCTTGGGCGCACGGCTCCAGCGCAGCATCACACTGGTCACCTACACGGGTCGGCGCTCGGGACGGACCTTCTCGATCCCGGTGGCCTACCGGCGCCGCGGCGACGATGTCGAGATCGTCGCGAACATGCCGGATACCAAGACGTGGTGGCGCAACTTCGTCGGCGAAGGCGCTCCGCTGTCGCTGACGCTGGATGGCACCGAACGCGCCGGCCATGCGATCGCTCACCGAGACGCCAAGGGGCGTGTCACTATTCGCGTCCGCCTCGCAACCCGCTAGTCGACCTGGTAGCGCGGGAAGACGCCGGCCGGCGCGGGCAGCGCCGTGCCGGGCGCCAGCCGGGTGCCGATGGCGTCGAACCCGCGCTGCTCGGGCGGTTGGCCGAGCAGATCCAGCAGCTTGCTCGCCGAGTCGGGCATCACCGGCTGAATCAACAGCGCCGCAATGCGAACCGCCTCACACGTCGTGTAAAGCACTGTGGCGAAACGCTTTTGGTCCGCCTCCGCGTCGCTCTTGCGCAACACCCACGGCTGCTGGGCCGAGAAGTACTTGTTCGCGTCGCCGAGCATCAGCCAGATCGCTTCCAACGCCAGGTGCATGGCCTGCCCGTCGAAGCTGACCCGGACCCGCTCCAACAACCCGTCGGCCGTCGCCAGCAGCTCGGCGTCCGCGGCACTCAGCTCACCGGGCTCGGGCACCACCCCGTCCAGGTTCTTGGCCACCATCGACAACGACCGCTGGGCCAGGTTGCCCAGCTCGTTGGCCAGGTCGGTGTTGATCCGGGTGATAATGGCCTCTTCGCTGTAGCTGCCGTCCTGGCCGAACGGCACCTCGCGCAACAGGAAATAGCGCAGCTGGTCCACGCCGAACGTATCCGCCAGCGCGACGGGGTCGACGACGTTGCCCACCGACTTGCTCATTTTCTCGCCCCGGTTGAGCAGGAACCCGTGCGCGAAAACCCTTCGCGGCAAATCGATCCCGGCCGACATCAGAAACGCCGGCCAGTACACCGTGTGGAAGCGGATGATGTCCTTGCCGATCATGTGCAGATCCGCGGGCCAATAACGTTGGAACATCGCCGAATCGGTGTCCGGGTAGCCCACCCCGGTCAGGTAATTGGTCAGCGCGTCCACCCAGACGTACATGACGTGATCGGGATGCTCGGGCACTTTCACGCCCCAGTCGAACGACGTCCGCGAGATCGACAGATCCCGCAGACCGCCCGAGACGAAGCTGACCACCTCGTTGCGCCGCACGTCGGGCGCGATGAAGTCGGGGTTGGCCTCGTAGTGGGCCAGCAGCTTGTCGGTATACGCCGACAGCCGGAAGAAATAGGTCTGCTCCTCGGTCCAGGTGACCGGCGTGCCGGTTTCGACGGCGACCCGGATGCCGTCGACCTCGGCGGTCTCCGATTCGACGAAGAACCGCTCGTCGCGCACCGAGTACCACCCGGCGTAGCTGTCCAGGTAGATGTCGCCGGCCGCTTCCATCCGCCGCCAGATCGCCTTGGATGCCTCGTGATGGTCGGCGTCGGTGGTGCGGATGAACCGGTCGAAGGAGATGTTCAGCTTCTCCTGGAGCCGCTGGAAGATGTCGGAATTGCGCCGCGCCAGATCGGCGGTCGGGATGCCTTCGGCCGCCGCCGTCTCCATCATCTTGAGGCCGTGCTCGTCGGTGCCGGTCAGGAAGCGCACGTCGAAGCCGTCGAGCCGCTTGAACCGGGCGATGGCGTCGGTCGCGACGTACTCATACGCGTGCCCGACGTGCGGATTGCCGTTGGGATACGTGATCGCGGTGGTGACGTAGAAGGGCCTCATCGAGAGTCCACCTTATTGTGTGCGCGTGAGCTCCAAACCGCGAGAACGCCGAGAACGCGAAGCCCCGCCCGCCCCGGATCCGCTGGCGCCGCTGATCGACGCCCATACCCACCTGGACGCGTGCGGCGCGCGCGACGCCGAGGACGTGCGCGCGATCGCCGACCGGGCCGAGGCGGTCGGGGTGGGGGCGATGGTCACCATCGCCGACGACCTGGATTCGGCGCGCTGGGTGACGCGGGCCGCCGAATGGGATCCGCGCGTCTACGCCGCGGTGGCCTTGCACCCCACCCGCGCCGACGCGCTGGACGACGACGCCCGCAGCGAGATCGAGCGCCTGGTGGCGCATCCCCGGGTGGTGGCGGTGGGGGAGACCGGCCTGGACCTCTACTGGCCCGGCCGGCTCGACGGCTGCGCGCGACCGGACACGCAGCGGGACGCCTTCGCCTGGCACATCGACCTGGCCAAGCGGTGCGAAAAACCCCTGATGATCCACAACCGCGAGGCCGACGCCGAGGTGCTCGACGTGCTGGCGGCCGAGGGCGCTCCCGACACCGTGATCTTCCATTGCTTCTCGTCGGACGCCACGATGGCCCGCCGCTGCGTGGACGCCGGGTGGTTGCTCAGCCTGTCGGGGACGGCCAGCTTCCGCAACGCCCGCGACCTGCGCGAAGCCGTTCCACTGATCCCGCTGGACCAGCTGTTGGTGGAAACCGATGCGCCGTTCCTGACGCCGCACCCCTACCGCGGGTCGCCCAACGAACCGTATTGCCTTCCTTATACTGTGCGAGCGATCGCGGAATTGGTGGGTCGTCCCGCCGAAGAGCTGGCGCGGGCCACCACGAGCAACGCCCGGCGGGTCTACGGAATGGCTCGGGCATAAGTCGCCCGACGGGACGATTGCGTTAACAAACCCTCGCCGGAGTTGCTCAACTTTGGCCGGTTCGTTACCGTCTTGTGATCGAAAGGGATGGGGCCTACGGGCCCTTATTTGTCGCTTGGTGCTGATTAGGTCGTTGGAGTGCTTGCTGTGTTCGGGATAGACGCGCGTTGACTGTATTAACAAAACTGCATCAGACCCCCTCCCCGATGCTGCGACTGATCGTCGGAGGCCTGCTGGTAGTTCTGGCGTGCGCCGGCGGATTCGCGGTCTCCGCGTGCAAGACGGTGACGCTGACCGTCGACGGGATCGCGATGCGGGTGACCACCATGAAGTCGCGGGTCATCGACATCGTGCAGGAGAACGGCTTCGCCGTCGACGAGCGGGACGACCTGTACCCCGCCGGGGACGTCAAGGTGCACGACGCCGCCAACATCGTGTTGCGCCGCAGCCGGCCGCTGCAGATCTCGCTGGACGGCCACGACACCAAGCAGGTGTGGACGACGGCGTCGACCGTCGACGAGGCGCTGGCCCAACTCGCCATGACCGACACCGCCCCGGCCGCGGCCTCCCGCGGCAGCCGGGTCCCGCTGGCCGGCATGGCGCTGCCCGTCGTCAGCGCCAAGACCGTCCGCATCACCGACGGCGGCGCGACCCGCACGGTCCACCTGCCGGCGCCCAACGTCGCCGGCCTGCTGAGCGCCGCCGGCGCGCCGCTCCTCGAGGGGGATCAGGCCACGCCCAGCGCGTCCTCGCCCATCGTCGACGGCATGGAGATCCAGGTCACCCGTAACCGGATCCAGCGGGTCACCGAGCGAATGCCGTTGCAGCCGAACGCCCGTCGCGTCGAGGACCCGGACATGAACATGAGCCGCCAGGTCGTCGAGGACCCGGGCAGCCCGGGCACCCAGGACGTCACGTTCGCGGTGGCCACCGTCAACGGCGTCGAGACCGGCCGGTTGCCGATTGCCAACACCGTGATCACCCCGGCCCGCGACGCCGTGGTGCGGGTGGGCACCAAGCCCGGCACCGACGTGCCGCCGGTGACCAACGGCTCCATCTGGGACGCGATCGCCGGCTGCGAGGCCGGCGGGAACTGGGCGATCAACACCGGCAACGGCTACTACGGCGGTGTGCAGTTCGACCAGGGCACCTGGGAGCGCAACGGCGGGCTGCGGTTCGCCGCGCGCGCCGACCTGGCGACTCGGGAAGAGCAGATCGCCGTGGCCGAGGTGACGCGGGCGCGTCAGGGCTGGGGTGCGTGGCCGGTGTGCAGCGGAAGAGCTGGTGCGAGCTGACCGTCCGGCTGCTCGGTCGCACCGAGATCAGGCGGCTTGCCAAAGAACTTGACTTCCGGCCACGGAAATCGCTCGGCCAAAACTTCGTTCACGACGCCAACACGGTCCGGCGGATCGTCTCGACCTCCGGCGTGGGTCGGTCCGACCACGTGCTGGAGGTCGGTCCGGGTTTGGGTTCGCTGACCCTGGCCCTGCTGGAGCGCGGCGCCACCGTCACCGCCGTCGAGATCGACCCGGTGCTTGCCGAGCGGCTGCCGCAAACCGTCGCCGAGCGCTCGCACAGCGAAAGCCAGCGACTCACCGTGGTCAACCGCGACGTGTTGACCCTGCGCGGCGACGAGCTGGCCGCGCAACCCAACGCGGTCGTGGCCAACCTGCCCTACAACGTCGCGGTGCCCGCGCTGCTGCATCTGCTCGCCGAATTCCCGTCCATCAGGACCGTGACCGTCATGGTGCAGGCGGAGGTGGCCGAACGCCTTGCCGCCGAACCCGGCGGCAAGGACTACGGCGTGCCCAGCGTCAAGGTCCGCTTCTTCGGCACGGTCCGACGCTGCGGCATGGTGTCGCCGACCGTCTTCTGGCCGATTCCGCGCGTCTACTCCGGGCTCGTCCGCATCGACCGCTACGCCGCCGCGCCGTGGCCCACCGACGAGGCGTTCCGCCGACAGGTGTTTCAGCTGGTGGACATCGCGTTCGCGCAGCGACGCAAGACGGCGCGCAACGCGTTCATCGAGTGGGCCGGCTCGGGCAGCGAGTCGGCGAACCGGCTGCTGGCCGCCAGCATCGACCCGGCCCGCCGCGGTGAAACGCTGTCCATCGACGACTTCGTGCGGCTGTTGCGGCGGTCGACCGGATCGGCCGGTACCACCCCGCCCGCGGCCCAACAGCAGCCGTCCCCGAGCTGAGGGCGGCGCCGCTGCGTGTGGTTGGCTTCTCGCAGCGATAGTCTGCTGCGGTGGTCGACATGACTGGCGGCAATACCGCCGCCCAGTGGGTGCCCACCGGGTCGGTCACGGTTCGAGTGCCCGGGAAGGTCAACCTGTATCTGGCGGTCGGCGACCGCCGCGAGGACGGCTATCACGAGCTGACGACCGTGTTTCAGGCGGTTTCGCTGCTCGACGAGGTGACGGTCCGCAACGCCGACGTGCTCTCGCTCGAGCTCGTCGGCGAGGGCGCGGACAAGCTGCCCACCGACGAACGCAACCTGGCCTGGCAGGCCGCCGAGCTGATGGCCGAACACGTCGGCCGGGCGCCCGACGTCTCGATCATGATCGACAAGTCGATCCCGGTCGCCGGCGGGATGGCCGGTGGCAGCGCCGACGCGGCGGCCGTGCTGGTCGCCATGAACTCGCTGTGGGAGCTCAACGTGCCGCGCCGCGACCTGCGCATGCTCGCCGCGCGGTTGGGCAGCGACGTGCCGTTTGCGCTGCACGGCGGCACCGCGTTGGGCACCGGCCGCGGCGAGGAGCTGGCGACCGTGTTGTCCCGCAACACGTTCCACTGGGTGCTGGCGTTCGCCGACGGCGAGCTGCTCACGCGCAAGGTGTTCGCCGAGCTGGACCGGCTGCGGGAGGCGGGCGACCCGCCGCGGCTCGACGGCCCCGGCCCGGTGCTGGCGGCGCTGGCCGCCGGCGACTCCGAACAGCTGGCGGCCCTGCTGGGCAACGAGATGCAGGCGGCCGCGGTGAGCCTGAACCCGAAGCTGCGCCGGACCCTGCGCGCGGGCGTCGAGGCGGGCGCCCTCGCGGGCATCGTGTCCGGTTCGGGCCCGACGTGCGCCTTCCTGTGCCCCTCGGCGGCCTCGGCGGTGGACGTGGGCACCGAGGTCTCCGGCGCCGGCGTCTGCCGCACGGTGCGGGTCGCCAGCGGTCCGGTCGCCGGGGCGCGCGTGGTTCCCGCGCCCACCGAAGTGTGAAAATCGACCCAAAACGCGCATTCGTTTGGGCTGTTCCCTAAGAGGAGTTTAAGATAATGCGCGGTGACGGGTAGCTCTGAGCAAGAACTCTTATTGTCGTCGTCCGCCGGGCCCTCCGGCGGACGACTAGCGCTTGGGGGCTCATCGCCGATTCGAGACCTAACCGCCGCCCGACTGTGTTTGCGCGCCTGCTTCGAAGTGTTATCCAGTGGGCGGAATATGAGATCCCGGGCGTTGGGGCAAGCGCCGGAACCGAGGAGGTTTGTGTGAGCAGGTTTACCGAGAAGATGTACCACAATGCCCGCACCGCGAAGACGGGCATGGTCACCGGTGAACCCCACGAACCGGTCCGGCACACCTGGGGAGAGGTCCACGAGCGCGCTCGCCGCATCGCCGGCGGCCTGGCGGCCGCCGGCATCGGCCTCGGCGACGCCGTGGGGGTGCTGGCCGGCTTCCCGGTCGAGATCGCCCCGACCGCGCAGGGGCTGTGGATGCGCGGGGCCAGCCTCACGATGCTGCACCAGCCGACGCCGCGCACCGACCTGGCCGTGTGGGCCGAAGACACCATGAACGTCATCGGCATGATCGAGGCGCAAGCCGTCATCGTCTCCGAGCCCTTCCTGGTGGCCACCCCGGTGCTCGAGGAGAAGGGCATCAAGGTCCTCACCGTGGCCGACCTGCTGGCGTCGGAGCCGATCGACCCCGTCGACGTCGGCGAGGACGACCTGGCGCTGATGCAGCTGACGTCGGGGTCCACCGGTTCCCCGAAGGCCGTGCAGATCACCCACCGCAACATCTACTCCAACGCCGAGGCGATGTTCATCGGTGCCCAGTACGACGTCGACAAGGACGTCATGGTCAGCTGGCTGCCCTGCTTCCACGACATGGGCATGGTCGGGTTCCTGACCATTCCGATGTACTTCGGCGCCGAGCTCGTCAAGGTCACGCCGATGGACTTCCTGCGCGACACGCTGCTGTGGGCCAAGCTCATCGACAAGTACAAGGGCACCATGACCGCGGCGCCCAACTTCGCCTACGCGCTGCTCGCCAAGCGGTTGCGCCGCAACGCCAAGCCCGGTGATTTCGACCTGTCCACGCTGCGGTTCGCTCTGTCCGGCGCCGAGCCCGTCGAACCGGCCGACGTGGAGGACCTGCTGGACGCGGGTAAGCCGTTCGGCCTGAACCCGTCGGCCATCCTGCCGGCCTACGGCATGGCCGAGACCACCCTGGCCGTGTCGTTCTCGGAGTGCAACGCCGGTCTGGTCGTCGACGATGTCGACGCCGACCTGCTGGCCGCCCTGCGCCGTGCGGTACCCGCCACCAAGGGCAACACCCGCAGGCTGGCCACCCTCGGCCCGCTGCTACAAGACCTCGAGGCGCGGATCATCGACGAGAACGGCGACGTGATGCCCGCCCGCGGCGTCGGCGTCATCGAGCTGCGCGGCGAGTCCCTGACGCCCGGCTACCTGACCATGGGCGGCTTCATCCCGGCGCAGGACGAGAACGGCTGGTATGACACCGGTGACCTCGGCTACCTGACCGAGGAGGGCCACGTCGTGGTGTGCGGCCGCGTCAAGGACGTCATCATCATGGCGGGCCGCAACATCTACCCCACCGACATCGAGCGGGCCGCCTGCCGCGTCGACGGGGTGCGCCCCGGTTGCGCCGTCGCGGTGCGACTGGACGCCGGCCACTCCCGCGAGACATTCGCCGTCGCCGTCGAGTCCAACGCGTGGCAGGACCCGGCCGAGGTGCGCCGCATCGAGCACCAGGTCGCCCGCGAGGTGGTGGCCGAGGTCGACATGCGGCCCCGCAACGTGGTGGTGCTCGGGCCGGGCACCATCCCGAAGACGCCGTCGGGCAAGCTGCGCCGGTCGCATTCGGCCACCCTGGTCACCTAGCACCTTTCAAGGCGGCTACCAGGCGTGGACGCGGTTCTGCGCCGGCTCCAGCCCGAGTTCGATGAGTAACTCCGTGGCGTCCGCGGCCTGCTCGCAGATGGTCGGCACCTCGGTGCGCTCGGCCGCGGAGAAGTTCTCCAGCACGAAGGCCGCCGGGTCTTTGCGTCCCGGCGGTCGGCCGATGCCGATGCGGACCCGCGCGAACTCCTTGGTGCCCAACGCGGCCGCCACCGAGCGCAGCCCGTTGTGGCCGCCCTCGCCGCCGCCGATCTTGAGCCGGATGCGGCCGAAGTCGAGGTCGAGGTCGTCGTGCACGACGACGATGTCGGCCGGCGGCACGGAGTAGAACTTCGCCAACGGCCCGATCTGGCGGCCGGACTCGTTCATGTAGCAGCGCGGCTTGGCCACCAACACCGGGTGGCCGGCCAACCGGCCGCTGACCACCTCGGCGCCGGAACGCTTGTGCACCTTGAACTTCGAGCCCAGCCGGTCGGCGAGCAGGTCGGCGACCATGAACCCGAGGTTGTGCCGGGTGCGGGCGTAGTTGTCCCCGGGGTTGCCCAGGCCGACCACCAGCAACGGCTCGGCCACGTTGCGATCCGCCTACTCGGACTCGTCCGCGGACGCCTCGGCCTCGCCGGCTTCCTCTTCCGCGGGGGCTTCCTCGCCCTCGGCGGCCTCGCCCGCGCCCTCTTCCTCGAGGTCCTCGGCGGTCGGCGCCACCACGACGTTGACCACCAGCATCTCCGGGTCGGAGATCAGGTTGACGCCCCGCGGCAGGGTGATCTGTCCGGCGGTGAACTGGGTGCCCGGCTCGGCGCCCTCGACCGACACGGTGAGGTTTTCGGGAATCGACAGCGCCTCCGCCTCGATCTCGATGGTGTTGGTGTCCTGAGTGACCAGGGTGCCGGGCACGGCGTCGCCCTCGACGACGACGGTGACCTCCACGACCACCTTCTCCCCGCGGCGCACGACCAGCAGGTCGGCGTGCTGGATGGTGCGGCGGATCGGGTGGATGTCGAGCGCCTTGGTCAGCGCCAGCTGTTCCTTGCCGTCGATGTCGAGGGTCAGCACCGCGTTGGTGCCCGCGTGCCGCAGCACGGCCGCGAAGTCGTGGCCCGGCAGCTCGAGATGTTGCGGGTCGGCGCCGTGGCCGTAGAGGACGGCGGGAATCCTGCCTTCGCGGCGGGCCCGGCGGGACGCGCCCTTGCCGGTCTCGCTGCGCACCGTGGCGGTCAGTTGGTTGCCTGCGGACTTGGCCATCGTGTCGCTCCTGTGTGCTCAGTGCCTGAGTGTGGGGGCACGGCCAGGGTCGCGACAGTTCGTCGGTCTCCGTCGATAACGGTGCTGGCTGGCCAGCCACCCTCGCCGTGACGCCCGGTCAGGTTAGCGCATGTGCACCTCAGAGCGGAAATTTGGTGCCGGTGAGCTGCTCGGACAGCTCCCACAGCGCCGCGGCCATCTTCGGGTCCCGCGCCGCCCGGCTGCGCCCCACCGGCTGCGTGCGGCCCATCTGGCCGAACCGCGGGCCGACGAAGGTGTCGCCCGGAAGATCCTGCGACGCCGCGTACAGCGTCTGGCGGGCGCCGAAGTCGGCGTCGGTGGCCACCACCCGGGTGACCGCCGACATCATCGCGTCACCCAGCTTGCGGCCCGAGGCGCCCTGCAGGTTGGTGTGCGAATAGCCGGGGTGGGCGGCCAGCGCGCGCAGCGGGGAACCGGCCGCGGCGAGGCGCCGCTGCAGCTCGCTGGTGAACAGCAGGTTGGCGAGCTTGGACTGGCTGTAGGCCAGCCACGGCGAGTACCGGCGCCGCTCCCAGTTCAGGTCGTCGAGGTTGATCCGCCCCGCCCAGTGCGCCATCGACGACACGGTGACCACTCGATCGGTGAGCTTGGGCAGCAGCAGGTTGGTGAGCGCGAAGTGTCCGAGGTGGTTGGTGCCGATCTGGCTCTCGAAGCCGTCGATGGTCTGCGCGTAGGGGGCCGCCATGATGCCCGCGTTGTTGATCAAGACGTCGACCTTGTCGACGCCCTCGGCGAATTCGCGCACCGACGCCAGGTTCTGCAGGTCGAGCGAGCGCACCTCGACCGGGCCGGTCTGGGTGCCCCTGATCTGCAGCGCGGCCTTCTCGCCCTTGCGGATGTCGCGGACCGCCATGATCAGCGTGGCCCCGCGCCGCGCCAGCTCGCGGGCCGTCACCGCGCCCAGCCCGCTGTTGGCCCCGGTGACGATGACGGTGCGCCCGGCGAACGAGGGCAGGTCTGCGGCGGTCCAGTTCGTCATGGCTGACGAGCCTAGTGGGGCTCGTTCACGACGTCGAAGGCCACGGAGTCAGGCGGGTGTTGGGACCGACCGCGTAGCCGCGCGCGCCGGACAGGAATCGATCTGCGCGTTCTGGCGGATGTTCTGCCCCGTCTCGGACGCGATGCTGGCTACCATGAGCCAACACGCGGAGATGCCGCAGCTGACCTGGAGCGATTTGGGCGTGGGCGAGTTGCTGCCGACGGGAACGGTCACGTTGCTGCTAGGCGACGTCGAGGGGTCTACGCGGTTGTGGGAGACCGAGCCCGAAAAGATGACCGCCGCCCTGGCACTTTTGAACAAGACCGTCGACGAGGCTGTCGCCGCCCATGACGGGGTGCGTCCGCAAGAGCAGGGCGAAGGGGACAGCTTCGTGACCGCTTTCGCGCGTGCCAGCGATGCGGTGGCGTGCGCGCTGGCGTTGCAACGCGCGCCGCTAGCGCCGATCCGGCTGCGCCTCGGGATCCACACCGGCGAGATTCAGCTGCGCGACGATGCCAACTATGCGGGACCCACCATCAATCGCGCGGCGCGGCTACGCGATCTGGCGCACGGGGGGCAGACGGTGTTGTCGGGGGCGACGGAGCCGCTGGTGGTCGATCGCCTTCCGGACGGGGTGTGGCTCACCGATCTCGGCAATTACCCGCTGCGCGACCTACCCCGCCCGGAACGCGTTGTGCAGCTGTGTCATTCGGACCTGCGCAACGAGTTCCCGTCGCTTCGGGTGCGCAGCGGCGTTCCATCGCACAATCTGCCGACCCAATTGACGAATTTCATTGGGCGCCATGAGCAAATGGCCGAGCTGGGTCAGCTGGTGGCCCACAACCGGTTGGTCACCCTGACGGGCGCCGGCGGTGCGGGCAAGACTCGACTCGCCGCCGAAGGCGCCGCCCGACTAAGCCGCGAGTTCGCCGACGGCGTGTGGTATGTCGACCTGGCGCCGACCACCAATCCCGCAATGGCGCAAGTGGCCGTGGCGCGCACACTCGGCGTGCCCGATGTCGCCGGGCTCTCCACTTTGGAGCTCCTAGTGCGGTTCTTCGCAGAAAAATCGATGTTGCTATTGCTCGACAACTGTGAGCATCTGCTCGATCCGTGTGGTGCCTTGGTCGTCGAGCTGCTCGCGGCTTGTCCGAAACTGACGATCATTGCGACCAGCCGTGAGCCGCTCGGAGTTCCCGGCGAGCTGACCTGGCGCGTCCCGTCGCTGCCCATCACTGACGAGGCCGTCGAACTGTTCGCGGACCGGGCCAGGCGGATACGGCCGGAATTCCATGTCGGAGAGAACAACCGCGCGCTGGTCGAAGAAATCTGTGAACGCCTTGACGGCATGCCGCTGGCCATCGAGCTTGCCGCGGCACGAGTTCGGGCGCTATCGCTATCGCAGATCGTCCACAGCCTGCATGACCGATTCCGGTTACTCACCGGCGGGGCGCGCACCGCAGTGCGCCGCCAGCAGACACTGCGCGCCTCTGTGGACTGGTCGCATGCGCTTCTGACAGAGCCAGAGCGGGTGTTGTTCCGGCGACTAGCGGTCTTCAGCGGTGGGTTCGATCTCGGCGCCGCCCAGGCGGTCGGCGCCGTCAGCGACGTAGAAGGCTATCAACTACTGGACCAACTCAGCCTGCTGGTCGACAAATCGTTAGTGGTGGCCGACGACACCGCGGCCGGCATGCGCTACCGGTTGCTCGAAACGGTGCGGCAATATGCGCAGGAAAAGCTCGGCGAGTCCGGCGAGGCCGACGAGATACGCACCCGGCATCGTGACTACTACGCGGCCACGGCCATCGAGTTGGAGTCGCAGGGACTGGCCGGTCTTGAGCAGCTGCTGCGTTGGGCGGACGCGGAGATTGACAATCTGCGGGCGGCGTTCGCATGGAGCCGGGAGAAGGGCGACCGCGAGACGGCGCTGAGACTGGTGTCCGCACTGCAACTGTTTTGGTTGACGCGCAGCCGTTTCCGCGAGGCTTTCGCGGCGTTCGAAGCCGTTCTGACCGATGAGCGCGATCCGCAGATAGCACTTGAGGTGTGGGTGCGCGCGGTCGCCGATCAAAGCGCGATCGCCGTGTGGATGGGCGTCCCCGCTTGCCCGGATCGGGCCCGCGAAGCCCTGGCTCTCGCGCGCCAGTGTGACGACCCGGCGTTGATCGGTCGAGGCCTGATGGCGTGCGGTTCGGTGGCGATATACAGCGCTGAACTCGCACAGCCATATTTTGCCGAGGCGATCGAACTGGCTCGAACCGCCGGCGATCGGTGGAGCCTGTGCCAAATCTTCACCTATCAGGCGACCATGGCCTATTACGCCGGCGAACCGATCGCGGCGGCCGCGTCCGCCGTAGAAGGGCGTGACCTCGCGGATTCCGTCGGCGACAACCTTCATTCGCGGCTTTGCCGGGAGTGGCTCGGCTCGGCCCTCGCCATGGAAGGACATCTCGCAGACGCGGTTGACGTATTGGGTTGCTTGGCAGCGGATTCCGCGGCCGCGGGGGACCTGCCCATGTCGATCATGGTGCAGGTAGCGCGCAGCATAACGCTCGCCTACAAAGGTGAGGCGGCCGCCGCGCTGAGCGCGGCACAATCAGCTTCCGAGGCGGCGAACTCGCTGGGAATCTACACGGACGCAGTGTATGTGGCGTTGGCGGCGGCCAACCTTGCCGCCGGCGAGACGGCTACTGCCAGACAAGCGGCGGAGGAGGCCTGGCGGCAGACCACCCCGCTACGCGAAATCTGGGTCAGGGGAGCCAGTCAAACAGCCGAGGTCTTTCTGGCATGCGGTGATTTGGCCGCAGCGCGCCGCTGGGCCGATGACACCGTCGCCGTGGTACCGGGCTGGTACCGGATGTCGGCCCTGACACAACGCGCCTACATCGCAGTGGCTCAAGGTGACCACGGCCAGGCCGAGCGCGATGTTCACGACGCCCTGGAGATCGCCACCGGTACGCGGGCATACCTACGAGTGACGGACATCCTCGAGTGTCGGGCACGCCTGGCGGCCGACGATCGCCAACTCTCCTACGCAGCGCGCCTCTTGGGCGCAGCGGACGGCGTTCGTCGGTCCATCGGGGCAATCCGTCTCCCGATGTATCAAGCGGGGTACGACGCTTTGGTCGAGACGGCACGGGAATCGTTGGGGATTGATGGCTTCGACACTGCCTGGGCGGAGGGAGCGGCGTTGTCCACCGAGGAGGCGATCGCCTACGCGCGACGCGGCCGCGGCGAGCGCAAACGCCCAGCTACCGGCTGGGCATCGCTAACCCCCATGGAGAACGATGTGGTGCGCCTCGTGCGGGAAGGCCTGGGGAACAAAGACATCGGTGCCAGGTTGTTCATCTCACCGCGCACGGTACAGACCCACCTCACCCACGTGTATGCCAAACTCGGCATCGCCTCGCGGATGGAGCTCTTCAAGGACCAGCGCCCCACGTGACGCACCGAGATTGCGGCCAGGGCTGTGGTTCGGGTGCCGACCACGACCGTGGCGGCAATCTGGGCGGGGCCGAAGATCACTTCGCGGCGACGACGAAGCCCCGCATGATCGCCTCGATGTCGGAGGACTGTTCGACGGCCTGGTTGGCCAGGCCGGTGATGGTGAGCTGAACCAGGTATCGCTGATTGGGGGGCTTGGAACCGGTGGCGATGACGATCCGGTTGAAGCTGTGCAGCCGGGTGCCGTCCAAGTCGTAGCTGCCCTGGATCATCGACGACGGGAAGCCGTCGTACGGCGCCGTCGAGGCGTCGAGCTGCTTGAAGTCCTCGAAGAGTTGGGCGTCGTCGTTGCCGTGCTGGATCACCTGAGCCGGATCGAAATTGCCATTCAGCTTGAACACCACGAGCCTGGCCGTCGGATACTTGTTGCCCTTGGAGATCATCACGGTCTCGGGTGCGATGTGCGGGTTGTTCGCCGCCGACCAGCCCGGCGGTGTCGGGATGGATACCGTCAGGTCCGGCAGGTTGCCCGGCGCCACCTGCTGCCCGGTGACGCCGATGTTCTGCAGGTACTGCGACAGCGGCACCGGCTTCGCGGCCCTCGTCGTGGTGGTGGTGGTCGTCGGGGTGGTCGACCAGATCGATTGATAGTCAGGCGTTTTCGGGCCGCACGCCGCAGCGGGCATTGTCAGCGCGATGGCCGCGGCCGCACACGCACGTCTCACAGAATCTCGCGGACGGCGTCGACCGGCCGGGCCAGCCGGGTGCCCTTCGGGGTGACGACGAACGGTCGTTCGATCAGGATCGGGTGTTCGACCATCGCGTCGAGCAGCTGGTCGTCGGTCGCGTCGGCGAGGTTGAGCTCGGAGTACAGGGATTCACGCTTGCGCACGGCCGTGCGCACGTCGATGCCGGCGTCGCGGATCATCCGAACCAGCTCGGCCCGCGACGGCGGGGTCTTCAGGTACTCGACGATGTTCGGCTCGAAACCGTTGTCCCGCAACAAGTCCAGTGTCTTGCGGGAGGTGCTGCATTTGGGGTTGTGGTAGATGACGGTGTCGGCCATCTAGGCGTCTCCGTCGAAAAGCCCCGTGACGGAGCCGTTTTCGAAGACGGCGCGAATGGTGCTGGCCAGCAGCGGCGCGATGGACAAGACCGTCAGCTGCGGGAAACGCTTCTCCTCGCCGATCGGCAGCGTGTTGGTGACGATGACCTCGCGGGCGCCGGACGCCGCGAGCCGCTCGGCGGCCGGATCGGACAGCACGCCGTGGGTGGCCGCGATGATCACGTCGGCGGCGCCGTCGTCGCGCAACAGCTGCACCGCACCGGCGATGGTCCCGCCGGTGTCGATCATGTCGTCGATCAGCACGCAGGTCCGCCCCTCCACCTCGCCGACGACGCGGTTGGAGACCACCTGGTTGGGCACCCGCGGGTCGCGGGTCTTGTGGATGAAGGCCAGCGGGACACCGCCCAGCGCGTCGGCCCACTTCTCGGCGATGCGCACCCGGCCCGAGTCGGGGGAGACGACCACCATGTTGCCGTCGGGGTAGTTGTCCCCGATGTAACCGGTCAGCAGGTTCTGCGCGCGCATGTGGTCGACCGGCCCGTCGAAGAACCCCTGGATCTGGTCGGTGTGCAGGTCGACGGTCACGATCCGGTCGGCGCCCGCAGTCTTGAGCAGGTCGGCCACCAGCCGCGCCGAGATGGGCTCGCGGCCGCGGTGCTTCTTGTCCTGCCGGGCGTAGGGGTAGAACGGCATGACCGCGGTGATCCGCTTCGCGCTGCCCCGCTTGAGCGCGTCGATCATGATCAGCTGTTCCATCAGCCAGTCGTTGACCGGCGCCGGGGCGGACTGCAGGACGAACGCGTCGCACCCGCGGACGGACTCGTGGAATCGGACGAAGATCTCGCCGTTGGCGAACTCCCGCGCCGTCTGGGCGGTGACGTGGACGTCGAGCTCCTTGGCCACCTGCTCGGCCAGTTCCGGATGCGCACGCCCGGAGAAGAGCATCAGGTTTTTGCGGTTATCGGTCCAGTCGTGGCTCAACGCACTGCCCTCGCCGTATCGGGATCGGGAATGGGACGCCCCATCGTACGTAGCGAATGGTACGGAAATATGGCCGGGTTACCAGATACCAAAATCACCATGTCTATTCGGGTGCGGATGTTTCGCCGGGGTTGTCGGCGGCTTTCTCGGCCGCTTGGGCCGCCGCGCTGCCCGGCCGCTTGCGTTTGACCCAGCCCTCGATGTTGCGTTGCGGGCCGGCGGACACCGCCAGCGCGCCCGGCGGGACGTCGTCGCGGACCACGGTTCCCGCGCCGGTGTAGGCCCCGTCGCCGACCGTGACCGGCGCGACGAACATGGTGTCCGACCCGGTGCGCACGTGCGAGCCAATGGTGGTGCGCGACTTCGATGTTCCGTCATAGTTGACGAAGACGCTGGACGCCCCGATGTTGCTGTGCTCGCCGATGTCGGCGTCGCCGACGTAGGTCAGGTGGGGGACCTTGGTGCCGGTGCCGATCGTGGAGTTCTTGGTCTCGACGAACGCCCCGAGCTTGCCGTCGTCACCCAGCACGGTGCCGGGCCGCAGGTAGGTGAAGGGGCCGACGGTGGCGCCGGCACCGATGGACGACGACGTGCCGTGGGTGCGCACCACCGATGCGCCGTCGCCGACGGTGACGTCGGTGAGCGTGGTGTCGGGACCGATGACGCAATGGCCGCCGAGTTGGGTTCGGCCGAGCAGCTGCGTGCCGGGGTGGACGACGGTGTCGCGCCCGATCGTGACGTCGACGTCGATCCAGGTGGTGGCCGGGTCGACGATGGTCACACCGGCCATCTGGTGGGCGGCGACGATCCGGCGGTTGAGTTCGGCGCCCAGCTGCGCCAGCTGGACGCGGTTGTTGACGCCGGCCACCAGCGCGCTGTCGTCGACGTGCTGGGCGTGGATGGCCTGCCCGTCCCCGCGCAGGATGGAGATGACGTCGGTCAGGTAGAGCTCGTGCTGGGCGTTGTTCGAGCTCAGCCGGCTCAGCGCCGAGCGCAACGCCGCGACGTCGAAGGCGTACACCCCGGCGTTGACCTCGCGAATGTCGCGCTGCGAGGGGGTGGCGTCGGCGTGTTCCACGATCGCGGTGACCTCGTTGTCCTGCGTGCGCAGGATTCGGCCGTAGCCGCTGGGGTCGGCGAGCGTCGTGGTGAGCACGGTCGCGGCGGCCGATCCCGCGTTGTGCGTGGCGATCAGCTCGGCCAGGGTGTCGGCGTCCAGCAGCGGCGTATCGCCCGAGGTGACGACGACCACGCCGGCGTAGTCGTCGGGCAGCGCCGACAGGCCGCAACCGACCGCATGGCCGGTGCCCCTCGGCCGGTCCTGCAGGGCGACCTCGATGCCGCGGCCCAGCGCGTCGGCCGCTTCGGCGACCAGCGGCGCGATGCGCTGGTGATCGTGGCCCAGCACCACCACCAGGTGTTGCGGCGCGACCTTGGTGATCGCGTGCAGCAAATGGGACAGCATGCTGCGCCCGGCGATGGTGTGCAGCACCTTGGGGGTGTCCGAGCGCATCCGGGTGCCGGGCCCGGCCGCGAGCACCATGACCGCGGTATCACCACGAGACGCCACGCTTCTCCTTTCGACGCGAGCGTGCGGGTCGGTACGCCGACACGCCGTTAAGCGTGTCACCTCATGGGCGCTCGCGGCAAAGGGCTCGTGCCTTTTGGGGCTCCGTCGCCAGGACTCGAACCTGAACTCTCAGAACCAAAATCTGATGTGCTGCCGATTACACCACGACGGATTGCGGGCCCCGGAGGCCCACGCCAACAAGACTCTAGACGGTCGGCGGGCCGATCGCGGCGGCAAGGGAAAGACGGCCGGATCGGTGCGGGCGACGCTATAGGCTGGTTGACGTGGCCGTTCTGGACAAGGAGCCCGACAAGGAAGCCCGGGCGCCGCGCGCCCGCATGACCGGTAGCGATCGCCGACAGCAGCTCATCGGCATCGCGCGCTCGCTGTTCGCCGAACGCGGCTACGAGGGCACCTCGATCGAGGAGATCGCGTTGCGCGCCAACGTGTCCAAGCCGGTGGTCTACGAGCACTTCGGCGGCAAGGAGGGCCTGTACGCGGTGGTCGTCGACCGCGAGATGTCGGCGCTGCTGGACGGCATCACCTCGTCGCTGACCAACAACCGCTCCCGGGTGCGGGTCGAGCGGGTCGCGCTGGCGTTGCTCACCTACGTCGAGGAGCGGACGGACGGCTTCCGCATCATGATCCGCGACTCGCCGGCCGCGATCAGCTCGGGCACCTACTCCAGCCTGCTCAACGACGCCGTCAGCCAGGTCAGTTCCATCCTGGCCGGCGACTTCGCCCGTCGCGGGCTGGATCCGGACCTGGCGCCGCTCTACGCCCAGGCGCTGGTGGGCTCGGTGTCGATGACGGCCCAGTGGTGGCTCGACACCCGCGAGCCCAAGAAAGAGGTGGTCGCGGCGCACCTGGTCAACCTGATGTGGAACGGACTGACCCACCTGGAGGCCGACCCCCGGCTGCAGGACGGTTAGGGACTCCCCCGGCGGGGTTCATGAGGTCAGCGTCACACCCAGCGCGACCACGGGCCGGGGGAAATGCTCTGCGGCGCAGGCCTCGTCGAGCGTGTCCTCGATGAGCGCGGCCAGCTCGCCGGCGCTGGGTTCCGATCCGCCCACGACGTACGGGCCGGCCTGGTCACCGCCGACGTGCAGTTCGGTGAGGATGACGCCGCGCCGGGCGCGGACGTCCGCCATGGCCGCTATCGTCCGCCGGATCGCCTCGCCGTAGCGGACCGGGGCGTCGGCCCGGGTAGTCGAAGGATCCGGCCGGCAGTGCAGGCCCACCAGTTCGAAGGTGTTGTGCGCCGAGCCCCGCCGCGCCCGACCGGCGACGTGGGGAGCCGCGAGGGGCTCCTCGAGCACGATGCGCCCGACGCCGACTCCCACCGCGTCGCGAAATAACCCGGGCGATCCGGGGTGCGCGAGGATGCGTGCCGGGTCTGTCCGCGCGGCGAGGGCAACCGCCAGCTCGCCGTCCGAGCGGACGCCGATGCCGAGGCCTTCTTCGGTTGCGATGCGCGCGAGGCCGGTGGTCAGCGGAGACCGGCCAAAGTAGACGATGCGCGCATCCCGCAGGGTTTTGCGCCAATGGCGGGCGCGGTCCCGAAAGTCGGCCTCGTCGGCCGGGGCGCCGGCGGGCCGCGGGGGAGCCGCGTGTTTCACCGACGGCAGGATGTCCAGCAAGGTCATGCGTCCAACGTGCGCCCGCGGGCGGCCGGATTTCGCTTTCCTGACGATCCCTTGACGGCGCCGGGCTCGATATTGACGATTCTTGGCGCCCCTAGAATGTATTCATCATGACCGCACCGGGGCCTGCTCGCCCAGAACCCCCGATCGCGGGGCTCGTTGAATTGGCGCTCACCGCGCCGACCTTCCAGCAATTGATCGAAAGCGCGGCCGCGCGACCGGCCGAGCTTGCACTGGTGGGTCCAGCCAGCGCACGGCTCTTTGTGGCCAGCGCGCTGGCGCGGTTGGGCCCTTTGCTGGTAGTCACCGCGACCGGGCGCGAAGCCGACGACCTGACCGCCGAACTGCGCGGTGTCTTCGGCGACGCCGTAGCGGCCTTTCCGTCCTGGGAGACCCTGCCGCACGAGCGGCTCTCACCGGGCGTCGACACCGTCGGCACCAGGTTGACCGTGCTGCGCCGGCTGGCCCATCCCGACGACGCGCGGTTGGGGCCGCCGCTGCGGGTGGTGGTGACGGCGGTGCGTTCGCTGCTGCAGCCGATGACGCCGGAGCTGGGCCGCATCGAGCCGGTCACGTTCACGGTCGGCGAGGAGATCGCCTTCGAGGATGTGGTCGCCCGGCTGGTGGAGCTGGCCTACACCCGGGTCGACATGGTGGGCCGGCGCGGCGAGTTCGCCGTGCGCGGCGGGATTCTCGACGTCTTCCCGCCGACCGCCGAGCACCCGGTGCGCATCGAGTTCTGGGGCGACGAGGTCAGCGAGATGCGGATGTTCGCCGTCGCCGACCAGCGCTCCATCCCCGAGATCGAGGTGGAGACGGTTATCGCGGTGCCCTGCCGCGAGCTGCTGCTGACCGACGACGTGCGGGAGCGCGCCGCCGCGCTCGCCGCCCGGCACTCCGGGCCCGGGCCCGCCATCACCGGCAGCGTCACCGACATGCTGGCCAAGCTGGCCGAGGGCATCGCGGTCGACGGCATGGAGGCGCTGCTGCCCGTGCTGCGGCCCGGTGAGCACGTGCTGCTCACCGACCAGCTGGCCGCGGGCACGCCGGTGCTGCTGTGCGACCCCGAGAAGGTGCGCACCCGGGCCGCCGACCTGATCAAGACCGGCAGCGAGTTCCTCGAGGCGTCCTGGTCGGTGGCGGCGCTGGGCACCGACGCGCCCGTCGACGTGGCGCAATTCGGCGGGTCGGGGTTCGCCGAGCTGGACGACGTGCACGCCGCCGCGGCGCGCACCGGCCATCCCTGGTGGACGCTGAGTCAGCTGTCCGCCGAGTCCGCGATGGAGCTGGACATCCGGGCGGCGCCGTCGGCCCGCGGGCACCAGCAGGACATCGACGGCATCTTCGCGATGCTGCGGGCGCACGTGTCGACCGGTGGCTACGCCGCCGTCGTCGCCCCGGGCGCCGGGACCGCCCACCGGGTGGTCGAGCGGCTTGCCGACTCCGACACCCCCGCCGCCATGCTGGAACCGGACGCGGCCGACACCTCCCTCAAGCCGGGGGTCGTCAGCGTGCTCAAGGGCCCGCTGCACGACGGCGTGATCATCGAGGGTGCCAACCTCGTCGTCATCACCGAGGCCGACCTCACCGGCAGCCGGGCCACCGCGGTCGAAGGCAAGCGGCTGGCGGCCAAGCGGCGCAACACCGTCGACCCGCTGGCGCTGACGGCCGGCGACCTGGTGGTGCACGACCAGCACGGCATCGGCCGGTTCGTCGAGATGACCGAACGCACGGTCGGCGGCGCGCGGCGCGAGTACCTGGTGCTCGAATACGCGTCGTCCAAGCGGGGCGGGGGCTCGGACAAGCTGTATGTCCCGATGGACTCGCTGGATCAGCTGTCCCGCTACGTCGGCGGCCAGGCGCCCGCGCTCTCCAAGCTCGGCGGCAGCGACTGGGCCAACACCAAGACCAAGGCCCGCCGCGCGGTCCGCGAGATCGCCGGCGAGCTCGTCGCGCTCTACGCCAAGCGCCAGGCCAGCCCCGGTCACGCGTTCGCGCCCGACACCCCGTGGCAGGCCGAGATGGAGGACGCGTTCGGCTTCACCGAGACCGTCGACCAGCTGACCGCCATCACCGAGGTCAAGGCCGACATGGAAAAGCCGATCCCGATGGACCGGGTGATCTGCGGCGACGTCGGCTACGGCAAGACCGAGATCGCGGTGCGCGCGGCGTTCAAGGCCGTCCAGGACGGCAAGCAGGTCGCCGTGCTGGTGCCGACCACGCTGCTGGCCGACCAGCACCTGCAGACGTTCAGCGACCGGATGGCCGGCTTCCCGGTGACCGTCAAGGGGCTGTCGCGGTTCACCGACAACGCCGAGTCCCGCGCCGTGGTCGAGGGCCTGGCCGACGGGTCGGTCGACGTCGTGATCGGCACGCACCGGCTGCTGCAGACCGGGGTGCGCTGGAAGGACCTGGGCCTGGTGGTGGTCGACGAGGAGCAGCGCTTCGGCGTCGAGCACAAGGAGCACATCAAGAGCCTGCGCACGCACGTCGACGTGCTGACCATGAGCGCCACGCCCATCCCACGCACGCTGGAGATGAGCCTGGCCGGGATCCGCGAGATGTCGACCATCCTGACGCCGCCCGAGGAGCGCTACCCGGTGCTGACCTACGTCGGGCCGCACGACGACAAGCAGGTCGCGGCCGCGTTGCGGCGCGAGCTGTTGCGCGACGGCCAGGCGTTCTACGTGCACAACCGGGTCAGTTCGATCGACCGCGCCGCGGCGCACGTCCGCGAGCTGGTGCCGGAGGCGCGCGTCGTCGTCGCGCACGGGCAGATGCCCGAGGACCGGCTGGAACGCACCGTGCAGGGCTTCTGGAACCGCGAATACGACATCCTGGTGTGCACCACGATCGTGGAGACCGGCCTGGACATCTCCAACGCCAACACGCTGATCGTCGAGCGGGCCGACACGTTCGGGCTGTCGCAGCTGCACCAGCTGCGCGGCCGGGTGGGGCGCAGCCGCGAGCGCGGTTACGCCTACTTCCTGTATCCGCCGCACGCGCCGCTGACCGAGACGGCCTACGACCGGCTGGCGACCATCGCCCAGAACAACGAGCTGGGCGCCGGCATGGCGGTCGCGCTGAAGGACCTCGAGATCCGCGGGGCGGGCAACGTGCTGGGCGTCGAGCAGTCCGGGCACGTCGCCGGGGTGGGGTTCGACCTGTACGTGCGGCTGGTGGGCGAGGCCGTGGAGGCGTACCGGGCGGCCGCCGACGGCCAGACGGTGACCGCCGCCGAGGAGCCCAAGGACGTGCGGATCGACCTGCCGGTGGACGCCCACCTGCCGCCGGACTACATCGCCAGCGACCGGCTGCGGCTGGAGGCCTACCGGCGGCTGGCCGCGGCCTCGGACGACGAGGCCGTCGGCGCCGTCGTGGAGGAGCTCGTCGACCGCTACGGCGCGCTGCCCGAGCCGGCCCTGCGGCTGGTGGCGGTCGCGCGGTTGCGGCTGCTGTGCCGGGCCGCCGGCATCACCGAGGTGTCCGCGCCGTCCGCGGCAACCGTGCGGCTGTCGCCGATCACGCTGCCCGATTCGGCCCAGGTGCGGCTCAAGCGGATGTATCCGGCGGCGGGCTACCGCGCCACCACCTCCACCGTGCAGGTGCCGATCCCGCGGGCCGGCGGCGTCGGCGCGGCGCGCATCCGGGACGTCGAGTTGGTGCAGATGGTGGCCGATCTGGTCACCGCACTGCAGGGAAAACCACAGATAGACATTGGTATAACGGGGTCACCGGCACCGACGAGCGGGGAGGAGCGGCGCGCGTGACGATCGTCGTCCTGTTCGACCCGCGCCGCCCGTCGCTGGTACCCGTGGAGGCCATCGAACACCTCGGCGGGGAGGTCCAGTACACCGAGGAAATGCCCGTCGCGGTGCCGTGGTCGCTGCCCGCGGCGCGCCCGGTGCACTCCGGCGACCCCGACCATCCGCCGCCGGTGCTGCTGTCGTCGGACCCCGAACATCCCGCGGTCACCGCCCGGCTCGCGGCCGGCGCCCGGTTGATCTCCGCGCCGGAGACGCCTCGCGGCGAACGACTGGTCGACGTGGTCGCGATGATGGACAAACTGCGCACCGCCGGCCCGTGGGAGAGCGAACAAACCCACGACTCGCTGCGCAGGTTCCTGCTCGAGGAGACGTACGAAGTGCTGGACGCGGTCCGCAGCGGCAACGCCGAGGCGCTGCGTGAGGAACTCGGCGACGTGTTGCTGCAGGTCCTCTTCCACGCCCGCATCGCCGAGGACGCCCCGCAGCTTCCCTTCACCATCGACGACGTCGCCGTCACGCTGATGCGCAAGCTGGGCAATCGGGTGCCAGGTGTGCTTGCGGGTCAAACCATTTCGCTCGAAGAGCAGCTGGCGCAATGGGAGGAGCGCAAGGCGGCCGAAAAGCCGCGCAAGTCGGTGATGGACGACGTGCACACCGGCCAACCGGCGTTGGCGTTGGCGCAGAAGGTGATTCAGCGTGCCGAGAAGGCGGGCCTGCCGGCCGACCTCGTCCCCGCCGACATCACGTCCGTCTCCGTGTCCGCCGACGGCGACGCCGAAGGCGCGCTGCGCGCGGCGGTTCTTCAGTTCGTGGACACCGTCCGCGGGGTGGAGCGGGCGATCGCCGCGACCCGCCGCGGCGACGGCGTCCCGGAGGAGCTCGACGCGGCCCCGCTCGGAGAGGTCACCGAGGACGAGTGGCGGGCGCACTGGCCCAAAGACGAGCCCGCCGCCGACGCCACGGCCGAAGCCGACTGACCAACGCAACCGGACAACACCGAAACCCATGGGACGATGGTTAGGCGGAAGTTGGCGCAGGGGATTTGAGGGAGCTTTAACCAGCATGGTGTCGCCGAGGCGTTGGTTGCGCGCGGCCGCCGTGATCGGCGCGACCGCGATGCTGCTGGCCTCCAGCTGCACCTGGCAGCTCAGCCTGTTCATTCCCGAGGGCGTCCCGCCGCCGGCCGGGGCGCCCGTGCCGCCGGTGGACACGCACGCCAGCGGGCGGCCCGCGGATCAGCTGCGGGCGTGGGCCGAACAGCGCTCGGCGACTTTGGAGATCCCCGTGATCGCGCTGGAGGCCTACGCGTACGCCGCCCGGGTCGCCCAGGTCGAAAACCCGAAGTGCCACATCGCGTGGACCACGCTGGCGGGCATCGGGCAGGTCGAGAGCCACCACGGCACCTACCGCGGCGCGCGGCTGGCGCCCAACGGCGATGTCAGCCCCCCGATCCGCGGCGTCCGCCTGGACGGCAGCGGCGGCACGCTGCGCATCGTCGACAGCGAGGAAGAGGTGGCCGACGACGACGGGGTGGTGCGGGCCATGGGGCCCATGCAGTTCATCCCCGAGACCTGGCGGCTCTACGGCGTCGACGCCCACAACGACGGCCGCGTCAGCCCGGACAACATCGACGACGCGGCGCTCGCGGCGGCCGGTTACCTGTGTTGGCGCGGAAAGGATCTGGCAACGCCCCGCGGCTGGATCACCGCGCTGCGGGCCTACAACAACTCCGGCGTCTACGCGCGCGCGGTGCGCGACTGGGCGACCGCCTACGCGGCGGGTCACCCGCTGTAGCAGGATGTATCAGGCTTTACGCTATCGGCGGCGAGGCCGGCACCAGCTACGAACACAAGGAGAAACCCAGTGCCGATTATCGAGCAGGTCGGGGCCCGCGAAATCCTCGATTCCCGCGGCAACCCGACGGTCGAGGTCGAGATCGCCCTGATCGACGGCACGTTTGCCCGCGCGGCCGTGCCGTCCGGCGCGTCGACCGGCGAGCACGAGGCCGTCGAGTTGCGCGACGGCGGTGAGCGTTACGGCGGCAAAGGCGTGCGCAAGGCCGTCGAGGCCGTCCTGGACGAGATCGGCCCGGCGGTGATCGGGCTCAACGCCGACGACCAACGGTTGGTGGATCAGGCGCTGGTCGACCTCGACGGCACCCCCGACAAGTCCCGGCTGGGCGGCAACGCGATCCTGGGCGTGTCGCTGGCCGTCGCGAAGGCCGCCGCCGATTCCGCCGAGCTGCCGCTGTTCCGCTACATCGGCGGCCCGAACGCGCACATCCTGCCGGTGCCGATGATGAACATCCTCAACGGCGGCGCGCACGCCGACACCGCCGTCGACATCCAGGAGTTCATGGTGGCGCCGATCGGCGCCCCGAGCTTCGGCGAGGCGCTGCGCTGGGGCGCCGAGGTGTACCACTCGCTCAAGTCCGTGCTGAAGAAGGAGGGCCTGAGCACCGGGCTGGGGGACGAGGGCGGCTTCGCGCCCGACGTGGCCGGCACCACCGCGGCGCTGGACCTGATCGGCCGGGCCATCGAGTCGGCCGGTTTCAAGCTGGGCGTCGACGTGGCGCTGGCGCTGGACGCGGCGGCCACCGAGTTCTACACCGACGGCACCGGATACGCCTTCGAGGGCAGCACCCGCAGCGCCGAGCAGATGGCCGAGTTCTACGGCGGGCTGCTCGACTCCTATCCGCTGGTGTCCATCGAAGACCCACTGTCCGAAGACGATTGGGACGGCTGGGCGGCCCTGACGGCGTCGATCGGTGACCGCGTGCAGATCGTCGGCGACGACATCTTCGTCACCAATCCCGAGCGCCTCGAAGAAGGTATCGAGAAGGGCGTCGCAAATGCGTTGCTGGTCAAGGTGAATCAAATCGGCACGCTCACCGAGACGCTCGACGCCGTAGCGCTCGCCCACCACAGCGGCTACCGCACGATGATGAGCCATCGCAGCGGCGAGACCGAGGACACCACGATCGCCGACCTGGCCGTGGCGGTCGGCAGCGGGCAGATCAAGACCGGCGCGCCCGCCCGCAGCGAGCGCGTCGCCAAGTACAACCAGCTGCTGCGGATCGAGGAGGCGCTGGGCGACGCCGCCCGATACGCCGGCGATCTGGCCTTCCCGCGCTACGTGCCGGAGGCCAAATAGCTTGCCCGCCAAGCCGGATCCGAAACGGCGCTCCCCGGCATCGCGCCCGGGGAAGGCCGGGGATCCGGTTCGGCGCCGCCGCACCGCGAAGCCGTCATCCAAGCCGTCCCAAACCGCGAAGCAGGCCAGCCCGCGGTCGGTCTATGAGCATGTGGTCGAGCCCATCAAGCGCCAGGTCGCCGAGTCCGTCGAGCAACGGTCCGAGCAGCGGCTCGGCTTCACGGCGCGGCGCGCGGCGGTGCTCGCCGCGGTCGTGTGCGTGCTGACCCTGACCATCGCCGGCCCGGTGCGCACCTACTTCGCGCAGCGCACCGAGATGAATCAGCTGACGGCAAGCGAAGCCGCGCTGCGCCGTCAGATCGCCGACCTCGAGCAGAGAAAGGCCAAACTCGGGGACCCGGCCTACATCGCGGCCCAGGCCCGCGAGCGGCTCGGGTTCGTGAAACCGGGTGACATCCCCTTCCAGGTTCAGCTTCCGCCGACGGCGGCTCCGTCCGAGCCCGGGGCCCAGGCGGCGAAACCCGCGAGCAGCGATCCCTGGTACACGGCGTTGTGGCACACCATCGCCGACGCGCCGCACCTGCCGCCGGCCACTGTGCCCGCGCCCGAACCCAACCCCACGACGCCCGGTGGTTGATCGTGGCGACCTCGAGGCCGTGGCGCGTCAGCTCGGGCGTGAGCCGCGCGGCGTACTCGAGGTCGCCTATCGCTGCCCCAACGGTGAGCCCGGCGTGGTGAAGACCGCGCCGAAACTTCCTGACGGAACGCCCTTTCCGACGTTGTACTACCTGACCCATCCGGTGCTGACCGCGGCCGCGAGCCGGCTGGAGACGACGGGATTGATGCGCGAGATGTCCGAACGGCTGCGCCAGGACCCGGAATTGGCGGCCGCGTACCGACGGGCCCACGAGTCATATCTGGCCGAGCGTGACGCGATCGAGCCGCTGGGGACGACGTTCTCCGGCGGCGGAATGCCGGACCGGGTGAAGTGTTTGCACGTGTTGATCGCGCACTCGCTGGCCAAGGGGCCCGGCTGCAACCCGCTGGGCGACGAGGCGCTGGCGATCCTGGCGCCCGAGCCCGCGATGGCCGGCATCCTGGTGGCGGGCCAATGGTGAGCAGGTTCGCCGGAATCGACTGTGGCACCAACTCGATTCGGTTGCTGATCGCCGACGTGCGCGACGGCGGGCTGCGCGACGTGCACCGGGAGACGCGGATCGTGCGGCTGGGCCAGGGTGTCGATGCCACGGGTCAGTTCGCGCCGGAGGCGATCGCGCGGACCCGCGACGCGCTGGCCGACTACGCCGCCCTGCTGCGTCGGCACCGGGTCGAGCGGGTGCGGATGGTGGCCACGTCGGCCGCTCGCGACGTCGCGAATCGTGATGACTTCTTTGCGATGACGGCCGAGGTGCTGGGCGCCGTCGTGCCCGGCGCGGTGGCGGAGGTGATCAGCGGCGCCGAAGAGGCCGCCCTGTCGTTCCGCGGCGCGGTCGGTGAATTAGACCCTGCCACGGGTCCTTTCGTCGTCGTCGACCTGGGCGGGGGCTCCACCGAGATCGTGCTCGGCGGGGACGCCGTGGTGGCGAGCTACTCGGCCGACATCGGTTGCGTCCGGCTGACCGAGCGCTGTTTGCATTCCGACCCGCCGACACCCGAGGAGGTGGCGGCGGCCCGCGCCGTGGTGCGCGAGCGCCTCGACGTCGCACTGGGGGTGGTGCCCGTTCAGGGGGCGCGGACCTGGGTCGGGCTGGCCGGGACGATGACCACGCTGTCCGCGCTGGCCCACAACATGACGGCGTATGACTCTGCGGCCATTCACCTTTCGCGCGTTCCCGGCGGTGACCTGCTGGCGGTGTGCGAGCGGCTGATCGCCATGCGGCGGGCCGAGCGCGCCGCGTTGCCGCCCATGCACGAGGGACGCGCCGACGTGATCGGCGGGGGCGCGATCGTGGTCGAGGAGTTGGCGCGCGAGTTGCGTGCCCGTGCCGGGATCGACGAGTTGATCGTCAGCGAGCACGACATCCTGGACGGCATCGTGCTGTCGATCGCGGGGTGAGTCACAGGGGTCACTTGCGTCCCTGGCCGGGGGATTCGACTGTTTGCCCGCCTCATAGCGACTTTCGGGGAGGTGTCAGACCGGCGTGCGAAGGTACGGCGATGAAGCTGCAAGGAATCGAACTGCGTTACGTGCTGACCACGTATCTCGCCCACAATGGTCGAGCGACGATCGGCGAAATGATCGAAGCCCTTACCCGGCAGGGATTTCAGGTCAACGGCAGGGCATCAAAAGTCATCTCGGACGCCTTGCGTTGGGAGATCGCCCGAGACCGCGTCCGTCGCGTCGGTTGGGGACAGTACGGGCCCGGGCCCATCCCGCGGTCCACCGAATACCGTATCCACCAGCGCGTGCTGGCTCTGCGGGAGGCGGCAAAATTGTCGCTGTGAGGCGGGCAAACAGTCGCATCCTCCGGGGCGGAGGCGCAAGTGACGGATGTGACCACGGCCCGCCAGC